>NZ_JBEBMB010000026.1:0-65029 GCF_040081915.1 Xenorhabdus sp. SGI240 | reverse complement strand
TCAGGTGGTGGTGTTGCGGTTAATGGATAACCGGATCTTTACACCATTGCTGCCTGCCCTGAAATCGGGGGACTGGCGTGAACTGTTAACACCGGTTAATGAACTGATGATCGATACGCCCGATCCGATTTGTTATTACCGGCCAGAAAATTGCCCTCAGGAACTGAACACGAGTTTGTTTGTGCTGGGTGATCATCTGATTGAAGCCCGTTACTCAACCGATACGGCCCTCAAGAATCTGGCTTACGCGTTAAGTTGCCAGCTTTGGGAAGAAAACCCCGAATTGGCGCTGAAACTGGATGAACCGGAAGGGCAATTACAGCACAGCCTTGTAGCGTGGCTGAAACAGGCAAGAGATGAAAAGCAGAATCTGAACAAACTCAACGTTGAACGCTTTATTACCAATAACCAACAGGTTGTGCTTAAAAAAGAAATTTAAGGCTCGCCCGCTATTATCTATCATTAAGGAAGAAAAAATGAGTCAGTTAGAACAGTCGGATTGCATTAACTGCCAAGATATACTGAAACACTGGATTGAATTTCAGCTTGTGGATGAACAGGGTGAGCCATTAACAGGTATACCTTATAAGCTGACAAGTCGGGGGAACAAAAGCATTGTGCGAACGGGCACTTCAGATGGAAATGGCTTATTACGTGAAGCCGATCTTCCCCCCATGCCTGTGACATTATCTGTTACAGCACAGCCTCTTGCCGATAAAATAGTTAAACGAACACCCCGCCAGCAAATGGGAGAGGCTAATTCTCTTGTTAAGCCAACGGCTATATTGGACGGACATGAATACCAATATATGACATTGGGTATGCTCAGTAATGCATACCCTAAGATTAAAGGCTGGCAGGAAGACGAATTGAAATCATCCGAACACTTTAAAAATTCGACATTAAAAGGCTTCAGTACATCTCAACTTAAACGAAGGCATGTGCTGGAAATACAGGTGATTGAAAGTGGTATTAACTTGACTATTGGCGTCTTTTTTGATGGAACGGGGAACAATGTAGATAATACTGATGAACGTTTATGCGCTAAAGAAAAAAGTGATCCAACCCCAGAACAGTTTAATAAATTTGTGTGTTCATTTAATAAATATGGAGCGCCTGGTGATGTCTGGCGACTAAGTTACGACAATTATTACACCAATGTGGTTTTCTTATATAACATATATAGTAATAATGAAATTAGTGAAGGAAATCATCAGATTAAAGTATACATTGACGGTGTTGGCACTAAGTCAGGTGAATCCGATAGTGTTATTGGCTATGGGACAGGCAGAGGAGATACCGGTGTTGTCACTAAAACGGATATTGGTATAGAGAAAATAAAAAGTGAACTTACGGAGTTTTTGAAAGGAACAAAGGATAATATCAGATCACTTCAGTTCGACATTATTGGTTTCAGTCGGGGAGCTGCATCATCCCGCCATTTTGCTAACCGTGTTTTGAAACAAGATAAAGATTTGTTAAAGGCACTTAATGAGTGTTTTGCTGAGCATCGTTATCTGGAGAACTCACGTTATCCTACCGGTAAAACCCGCTTTCTCGGTATCTATGATACTGTTACAGCAATTGCTGAAATGAACAATCTGCTCAATCCTCATAATTCTTCTGTGACGGGACCCGCTAATATATTCTTATCTCCTGATATTGCAAAAAGTGTTTTCCATATTACAGCGCAGAATGAGTGCCGCTATAATTTCTCCTTAAACAGTGTAAAACCTCACTGGCCTGAACTGGAACTACCCGGTGCACATGCTGATGTTGGCGGCGGATATGATCCTGTAGGTGATGAAAATTTATGTATTACTCGACCGAAGATGATGGAAGTATCAGGGTTTGGAGTACCTTCAGATAATAACCTTCATGTTTATAAAAATACGCAAAAAGAGTTGGAGCAGTTAAAAAAATCCCAGACCATTGGCTCATTAGTCACAGATGAAAAAGTTAAGCTCATCACATGGCGCGATGAAAGTTCAGAATATGCTAAGCGATCGGGTTCAACCAAGGTGATAGCAGCAGCAGTACTTACTCGTACCATCCAGAATGATTGGTCTAAAGTGGGTATGTTGGTCATGCAAGATGCCGCTGAAGAAGCAGGACTGGTTTTTAATCAGCCAGACGATAAAGATAAAAATTATCAAATTCCAGCCGAGCTTCAGGCTATAACAAAAAAAGCTATTGCTCAGGGGCTGGCTATCAGGCAGGGACAGAAACCAGAACCTTTTACTCAGGAAGAACTGACCCTGATAGGGTCTAAATACACTCACTTTTCAGCAAATTGGAACAATACGAAAACAAAAGATAATAACATTCAAGGGGATATTTTTCCGGCGGAAATTGCCTATGCTAATCGTCCTAATAGTGATTGGCGTAGAACTATTTTTGATAATAATGGCAAGGATATTTCATAATGAGAAACAAAAAAACATTAGCTTTATTACTTAGTTTGGGCATGATATTCGGGTTAGCGGCCTGTCAGTCATATCCGTCAGGAAAGCGGGTAGTGACCTATAAACCCATTGTACGCAACAGTGAACCGCTGCCTTATGATAAATGGAGATTCCAATTTATTACCCCAGAATATTTTTACGCCAGTATTAGTTTTGTTCAATTTTTGGATGAAGATAATTATATTGTGCAAAAATTTATGCCTGATGGAGCAAATTCAGATTTTAGAAGTGTGAATTCATGGAGTAAGAAGTTAGGAGGGGGGGCTAGCGGAATTAAAAATCATGGTGAAGCTTTACCTCAGGCATTATTAGTCTGCTGGGATTCAGTGATTGATAAAAAGTCTTATCAGACATTATTTAAATTTTCGCCAGATGTAAGACAACTGATGCGCGAACCTGCTTTCTATCCCGGCTATGAGAAACAACCACCAGACTATCGAGAGCGAATTTTTATTGGTCTGGCTCCTGCGGGAACTGCACGTGCTTGGTTGCGGGGTATTGATAAAAACAATGGCGATAATATTTTAGTGGCTACGGGTGAATCCGTTTCCGGTGATAACATGACTATTTGCCGGGATAAAACAAATCATCCTGATGGTTATGGTGAATATTCAGAACGTATTAAAAACTTTATCAAAGGGAAAAAATACCCCTACGGTGAGTGGTAACACGGTTATTTGGAAATCACCTCAACATCAGAAGTTGGCATGATTTCTGATGTTGGAACTTGAGATCAATCCAGAGCGAGGGCGAGAACGTGAACGTTTTATGAACACAATTGGAGCGAAAATAACTAAGAAAATATTAGCATTGTTACTTTGCTCAAGCATGATATTTGGATTAACTGCTTGTCACTCTTATCCGTCCGGAAAGCGGGTAGTGACCTATAGCTGGATTAACGCAATAAGTGCAACATGCGACCCAGTATAGGCTTCCATTGGCGTCAGCCCATTTAAAATCTTTCTTGGTGTCATATTCAGCCTCAATTCCATATCGCTGATACCTTACCCCGTCAGTGGGCTAAAAGCGGTTCCCTTAGGCCATTGGCGACGAACTAAACCCTTTGTATTTTCATTCGTTTCCCGCTGATAACTGGTATAAGGGCGGGCAAAATAAATTTGGGCTTTCGTCGATTGGCTGACCTTTTCATGCTGAGCGAACTCGCCGCCATTATCCAGCGTGATCGTGTGAACACGTGAAATACGATTAAGTAAGGTATTTATTGTGTTGGAAACTACTTCTGCCGTTTTAACCTGCGTTTTTGCCATGAGTAATAAACGGTTTTTGCGATCAACCAATGTCACCAGATAAGTACCCTGATCAGAGAGGATATCGCCTTCAAAATTCCCAATACGGGCACGTTTCTCAACGATAACTGGGCGTTGGCTGATATCCACCCGATTCGGGATTAGACACTGGCTCGCTTTCCGCTTTCCCCCTTTCCAATGTGTCTTACCAAAGCGAGGTAAACGCTGATAAAAGAGGCCGCCTGCCTCACGATTTTCACGAATACGTCGATAAATCGTGGTATGGCTGAGTGCTATCTCCGGACATTCCAGCTGCATTCTGTAGCCGATATTCTCCAGTAACCCGCCCATTAATAAGCCCTCAGACAGAATGTGCTCGTGTCGGGCATCGTGTTTTCTAAACTTAAAAACGGTCTTTTTTCGTTTATCTTTCAATGTCTCTTCGGACTCAGCACAATATTGTTCACCGGGGGTATTGCGTTTCAGTTCACGTGAAACGGTACTGGGATGAGCAGCTATTTGATATTGTGTAAATCCCTTGTTATGTAGGGCTTGAAGCTGATATCTTTGACTTGGAATCAACTGTCGATACTGTCTGATTTGTTTATGCATATCAGGCTACTATTTCTGGTGTGAGAGCTGTGAAATTTATCACAGTTGACTTCCACCTTTTTAATATCTCACCTGTTGCACTTAATATGTTAACTCAGCGAGAGGTTATGAAAGAGCACAAGAATTAATCACTGCGAATCCTTTTAGAAGAGATGAATTGAAACAGAAAATGTATGGAATAAAAAAAGGATGTCTCAAATTATATAAACAGGAGAATTACTGCCTTGAGAGGAGTAGAAGGAAGAGGCAGGGAAAGAAGAGGAAATTAAAATGAATAAAAAAATTATTTTTTCTATTTTAACCCTATTATCTTTTAATGCGTTTTCTTCTGAATGGTTTAGTGAATTTCGGTGCTTTACTTCTGATAGTAAAAAAACAATAAATGTAAAGATGGTTAATATTCACTCAGAGAAAGATAATGCTAGACTTAGTTATGTTAAGTATGAGAAGTCTCCTATTTATATACCGATCCTTCTCGTTAAAAATGAGTCTGAAATATTAAGTGAGGGTAGGCCATATATGAGTACAACAATATGGCATGAAATGATTCAAGGAAAAGTCAATGGAGCCTATACTATTATTTCACAGGGAGCAAGAGTTTATGGTTTCACATATATAAGTAAAAAAGGGAAACAAGTGGATTTTGAGGAGAATGTGGAGGCTTATGACGCAGAAAAAAAAGACTGCATTTGGAAATAAACGTGACGTTGTTTAAGATTTTATGTAATCGCCATTTCATGTTAAATGTGACCGTCTAGGTGGTCTTATTGGAGGCGTGTCCGAAATACAGTAAGAGAATTAAATAAAGCCAGGGATATCAGTCCATTATACCTAACATCTATGATTTTTGATTTGGATAAGATTTTCTTTTAAAAGGAGGGACCGTAATCCCAACTTCCAGAAGAAAATATTTCCTTTTAATTAGCTCAAAGCAACTACGATGAAATTAAATAACATTAATGACGCATACCGATTGCCAATCGATTCATCCCATTCATAAGCGCAATCGCAAAAGTCAAGTCAGAAATTTCCTGATCCGTGAAGTGATTTTTCAAAGGTAAATAAGCATAATCATCTGCGTGTGTCGTTACAATGTGAGTAAGCGCTTCGGCCCATTCCAACGCCGCTTTTTCACGAGGCGTAAATTGACTACTCACTCGCCAACCGGCTAATTCAGCTAACCGACGTTCTGCCTCTTGATTTTCACGCAAAACTTGAGAGTGTTTGTTTAAACAGAAAGAACAACCATTAATTTGAGATACGCGCAAATAGATCAATTCAACCAATTGCAAACCTAACGGACTATTTTCCAGACCTTCTTTTACAGCACGAAAACCTTTCAGTAACTCTGGAGATAAGTTGTAGTAGGCGAGACGCAATTTACTCATAAATAATACTACTTATATTAATACCCCAAGAGACTATATTAAAAACGCTTACTTTAAGCAAAGGAAATGGTTATTTTTTTATAATACGCACTTTATTTAAGTTAAAAAAAGCATAAAAGAAAAATCGATTTAAATTCATATAATTTATTATGTTGATTATTTAATTTGATAATTAACAAAAAATGCCACTAAGGGAATAAGTGACATTTTATAATTCGAATTCAAACTCCCACTCTTGAGCTGTTCCATTCCATTTTATCGATCGGCTGACACACTGCGATTCAAGAAATTGGACATGTTATAGGAAAAATACCTAACACGATAAAAAAACAGCATCACGCCGGATGCTGTTTTTTAAGCCATGATTTAAATTATTAGCTTCACACCTGATACATTTTCCGCAAATAACAAGAAACGGCATCCTCTGCGTTGGAACCAATGACTTCCATATCAGGCAAAATATCTTTTAAGCGCTGATGCGCTCCCTGCATGATACAGCCTTTACCGGCCACACTTAACATTTCTCGATCGTTCATACCATCGCCAAAAGCAATGCAGTCATTTAATTGATACCCGATCAATTGGCAAACTTGCTCCAATGCATGACCTTTAGAAACACCACCAGCCATCACTTCCAAACAATTCCTCAGTGAAAAACTGACATTAACCCTTTCCCCCCAACGCGCTTTAATCCTCTCTTCCAAATCCACCAAATAATCATGATCTTCACTGGTGTAATAAACCTTGCATACGCCATCCGTGGAAAAATTATCGCGCTGAAAAAGTTGGTAATGGAAAACGGACTCCTGAAAAAACGCTTTCTGTTCAGGTGATTCTCTATTTATTAGCCAATCATCGTTATTGAAATAATTAGTCAGGATATCGGGATTATCAAACTCCAATAAACACAAATCATGGGCAATATCCGGATCTAAGTTATGGCTAAATACCAATTCATCCTGGGGATTGTGAACCCTTGCACCGTTGGAAGTGATCATATAAGCATCAATGCCTAATCCATCACGGATCTGTCCCACATCAATATGATGCCGCCCTGTTGCAAAAACAAAATGAATCCCTTGTTCCGTCAATAAGTTCAACGTTTCCTTGGTATACGGGGTTAATTTATGGTCGGGAGATAACAAAGTGCCATCTAAATCTGAAGCAACAATATGATACATGGTTATAGTTCCTAAACTAAATCAGTTCTGGTCAAAAAAATCACAAATTGCATTGAGGCCCTGCGCTCGCAATACATCTTTTTCGAACAGGATTTCGTGATGAGCCCCCTGGATAATCAGGGGATTTTGGTGCGATGCACAAAAAGCCAATAACTCCCGATGACTGACTATCTTATCTTCACTTGCTTGTAATACGATGAGTGGAGTTTGAATTTTGCCCGCATTTTCAATCAGATTATCGCCCATCAGCATACTTTCACGCATCCAATGGTAAGTCGGCCCCCCAAGGCGCAATTCAGGATAATCAGCATAGTAACGCAAATAACGCTGATAACGCGCATAACTGTGCGTTAATAGATTGATAAAATAGGGTAATGGCTGCCATTGCCCCGTTGACAGGGCATAGGCGTTACGTCTTTTGATACTGGGTTCCGCCTGATTAACCAGAAAATTCGCCAACCAGCGCGGCATGGGTAAGTTAATACCAAACATCGGCGCACATAACGCCACAGCACGAAAAATCGGTTCCTGGTAACGCACCAGAAAACGGCTCAAAATTGCGCCCCCCATTGAATGGGCCAGAGCATAATAGCGATGAGACTGACGAGGCGCTACTTCAAGCTCAATAAATTTAACTAAGTCATCCACATAATGATCGAATTCTTCAACATGGCCTTTTTGTCGATCGTCTAACATTCTCCCTGAACGGCCTTGCCCACGATGATCAATAATGAAAACATCGTAACCCATATGATAAAAATCATAGGCAACTTCAGTATATTTCACGTAACTTTCACTACGGCCAGGCAAAATGACGAGTGTTTTGTCATGATGGAAGGAACAAAAGGAGACATAATGGATGGAAATATCATCAACTCCTACAAATTGCCGTTCTTCCCTTGTTTGCCAAAAATCCAGTAATAGTCCATTCGTAAAGGCTGAGAACTGAGGTTCACGGTTTAACCAGCTGGCTTTCAATATCTCAGATACCATGCGTTATCCTCAGTTCACTGTCCTTTAGTTATTCAAATCTTTCAGTTACTCGAATTCTTCAAAATGCTCTCGGATTAAGGTCATAAATGCATCACCAAAACGCTCCAATTTCCGCTGACCAACGCCATTAATCAGCAAAAGTTCATCCGGCGTTATTGGGCACTGCTCTGCCATCTCAATTAACGTGACATCATTGAAAACAACAAAAGGTGGAATATTGTTTTCATCAGCAATGGATTTACGCAATTTGCGTAACTTAGCAAATAATTTGCGATCATAATTGCCACTGTATGATTTGTTTTGCTGATTGCGGCTTTTCAAATTTTGGATACGTGGTACGGCAAGTTGCAGAGACACTTCGCCACGTAATACAGGCCGTGCAGCCTCTGTCAATTGCAGCGCAGAATAGTTGGCAATGTTTTGGCTGATAAGCCCCAGGTGAATAAGCTGACGCAAAACGCTCATCCAATGTTCCTGACTCTGCTCTTTACCCATGCCATAAACAGGCAGCTTGTCGTGCCCAACATCTCTAATGCGTTGATTATTCGCACCACGTAGCACTTCTACAATATAGCCAATCCCAAAACGTTGTCCAACGCGATAGATGCAGGACAGCGCTTTCTGTGCTTCTACCAGACCGTCGTAACGTTTGGGAGGATCAAGGCAAATATCACAGTTGCCACAAGCTGTTTGGCGGCTTTCCCCGAAATAATTCAACAATACCAAGCGACGGCAGGTCTGCGCCTGTGCAAACGCGCCCATAGCATTGAGTTTATGCCGCTCAATATCCTGTTGTTCACCAGTAGGTTTTTCCTCTAAACAGCGACGCAGCCATACCATATCCGCAGGATCGTAAAACAGCACGGCTTCCGCCGGTAAGCCATCTCGCCCAGCCCGGCCTGTTTCCTGATAATAAGATTCGATATTACGGGGAATATCAAAGTGCACAACAAAGCGCACATTAGGTTTGTTAATTCCCATACCAAATGCAACCGTTGCTACCACGATCTGCAAATCATCTCGCTGGAAGGCATCTTGTACCCATGCCCGTTGACTGTTTTCCAGCCCCGCATGGTAAGGCGCAACACTTAACCCCCGCTTTTGCAGACGCACTGCGGTTTCTTCCACTTTATTACGGCTATTGCAATAGATAATGCCACTTTTTCCCTGCTGGCCTCGGACAAATGACCAAAGCTGATCAAGCGGTTTGTATTTTTCAACTAAAGTATAGCGAATATTGGGACGATCAAAGCTGCTGATATGGATAATCGGCTCATGCAACTCCAATAAACGTACGATATCCTGACGGGTCGCTTTATCTGCTGTAGCGGTTAGTGCAATCACTGGAAGCTCGGGGAAACGACGACGGAGTTGCCCTAATGCTCGATATTCTGGGCGAAAATCATGCCCCCATTGAGAAATACAATGAGCTTCATCGACAGCCAATAAAACAGGCGGCCAGTCGCGGAGCTGGTCAAGAAAGTTATCCGTTACCAGCCGTTCAGGCGCGATATAGAGCAGTTTAATACTTCCCTTACGACAACGTTGAATGATATCAAATTGCTGTTCACGATTTTGAGTTGAGTTCAGGCATTCCGCTTCAACGCCATTCGCACGCAGCTGATCAACCTGGTCTTTCATCAATGAAATGAGTGGAGACACAACCAGAGTCAGCCCATTTTTAACCAATGCGGGGATCTGGTAGCACAGTGACTTACCGCCTCCCGTTGGCATAACCACCAGACAGTCGCGTCCGTCAAGAACGGCGTCAATCACTTGCTGCTGCCCCGGACGAAATTGCTGGTATCCGAATGTTTTTCGTAATGCTTGTTCAGCCAGCGAGGCCGTGCTGATAAGTTCTGCGGTAGACACGCCTTTCCTCGATCGTTAGATACTAATCCCTGAAAAAGCCTGAAAACAGGCTATAAAAATACAGTCGCGATCCAATCGCCTGTATATAAAAAATTACCGCTTATTCTACACGCTATATGGTTATTTTTTGTAGTCCGTTTTTTCCCCCATGAATTGTTTCTCGAAGCGCTTCACAGACTGGCAAAGTCGATAATGAAAGCATAGACTTAACAAGACATTAACTATATAAACTCATTTAGCACCCGTTGATTTTACTTTTTATTATCAGATTATCAGGAAAATCACCATGGAAAATATTCAGCCAGTAGACACCCTCTTAACGCCAGAAGAAGCCCGTAAATTTATCGGTGAAATCTTTGTTTATCGTATGCCATTCAACCGCCTGTTGGGTCTCGAACTGCTCCGCTTCGAGCAAGACTACGCAGAACTGCAATTTTGTTACCAAGAAAAATTGGTAGGTAATATGATCCATAAAATTCTACACGGTGGGGCTATCGCTTCCATATTAGATGTTGCTGGCGGGCTGGTTTGTGCTGGCAATGCATTAACATCCATTGAAACAATGACCATCGCCGAGATCCAAAAACGTCTAACCACATTGGGCACTATTGATTTACGCGTGGATTATCTGCGCCCAGGACGTGGTGAAGTATTTACTGCCAGTTGCAATCTTATCCGCGCAGGCAATAAAGTTTCTGTCGCCAGAATTGAATTGCATAATGAAAAACAAGTGCATATCGCTAGTGCCACGGGAACTTATTTGGTCGGCTGATGTTTTCAAACCCTAATGCCTAAAACGATTACCCCACTCATGCCCAGAATACAAACTTAAAATAAATGAAGGAATTAATAATTTAGCATAAAGTGCTATTTGGCTAAGTGGGAAATTTAATTTATTATTCATGCGATTAACTACTTGTAAATCATTCATCCCAATGACAAATTGTATAGGTCTATGAGCTATCACCTTAACCAGCTCTTCTGATTTTCTGAACATTTTCTAAATATTCAAGGATATTATGAGTAACCAACAGACTGCCAAAGGTATCTTGTATGCCTTGGGGGCTTGTCTTATCTGGGGATTTGCGCCCATTTACTTCAAAGCCATACAATATGTGCCCCCCGATGAAATCGTATCACACCGTGTTATATGGTCAGTTTTTTTTATGGTACTGTTGCTGACAGTGACTCGTCACTGGCGCCGGACTTGGGCTGTTGTTCGCCAGCCAAAGATACTGCTATTACTAGGCATCACTGCCTTCACTATTACCAGTAACTGGCTTACCTATATCTGGGCAGTCAATAATGGGCACTTGCTGGAAGCGAGTCTGGGGTATTTTATTAGCCCACTGGTTAATGTGCTGTTTGGTATGATATTTCTTGGTGAACGTTTTCGCCGTATGCAGTGGATTGCCGTAGGATTGGCCTTTACCGGTGTATTGATCCAGCTATGGCAGTTCGGTTCTGTACCGGTGATTGGTTTGTACTTAGCGACGACGTTTGCTGTCTATGGGCTGATCCGCAAAAAATTGGGGATTGATGCACAGACGGGGATGTTGATTGAGACAACCTGGGTATTCCCTGTCGCCCTAATTTACCTGCTGTTTTTCACCCATAGTCCAACAAGTAATATGTTGGATAATACGTACTCTTTGAACCTTATGTTGATTGCTGCCGGTATTATTACGACGGTGCCACTGCTGCTCTTCACCGCAGCCGCTACGCATCTGCGTTTATCTACGCTGGGCTTCTTCCAGTATCTTGGCCCGACATTGATGTTCTTGTTGGCAACGCTAGTTTATGGCGAGGAAATTGGTCCCGATCGTTTGATGACGTTTGGCTTTATCTGGGCTGCCCTGATTTTGTTTATACTGGATGCGCTCTATACGCAACGTCGTTTACGGCAGTAGCCAACTTCCTCCAACAAGCACCCGTATCGATAAAATGTCTAAACTGACCCAAGGTATTAGCGAAAATTCGGGTCAGTTTCTTCATAAATTAAATCGATTTCAAATTGCAGTATCACGACATCCCTCCTCCAGAAACATAGATAACCATGTAACTGGAGACAGATAGCTGGTGAGATGATTACAGCCAATTTTTGCGTTTGAAGTAGAGATAAGGGGCCAGGCCCGCTGCTATCATCAATCCAATCGCCGCAGGATAGCCGAATGTCCAATGCAGCTCCGGCATAAATTCGAAGTTCATACCGTAGCTGGACGCGACTAATGTTGGTGGCAGGAATACCACCGAAACCACCGAGAAAATCTTGATAATTCGGCTTTGTTCGATGTTGATAAAGCCCATCGCCGCCTGCATCAAGAAGTTCACTTTCTGGAACAGGGATTCGTTGTGCGGCAGCAAGGATTCAATATCCCGCAGTATTTCACGAGCCTGTTCCAACTGATTGGCTGGCAAGCGGGCACGGCGCACAAGGAAGTTCAGCGCACGCTGGCTATCCATCAGACACAAACGGACTTTCCAGCCAATATCTTCCTGTTCAGCAAGATTAGACAAAGCAGAATCAAACTCATCGCCCTGTTTGCCTTTCATAATGACCCGACTCAGAGATTCAAGCGCACTATAGATGTTTTCAATGACATCAGCCAATTGTTCGATTTTGGTTTCGAACAAGTCCATCAACAGTTCATAGGCATTTCCATCAACCATCGTCTGGTTACGGGCACGCATTCGGTATAATCGAAATGCAGGGAGTTCACGCTCTCGCAATGTGTAGAGACGACCGTCACGGATGGTAAATGCGACTGTCGAGTTGCCAGCATGGTCTTCGGCATCTTCAAAGTAGAAGAATGAATGGACGTGCATACCATCTTCATCTTCAAAAAAACGGGCTGATGCCTCGATGTCATCCAACTCGGTGCGGGTCGCCAGGGCTTGTCCCAGCTCATTCTGGACGCGGAGGCGATCATCATCCCCCAGCCCCACTAAATCTACCCACATGGAATCAGATAACTTATCACCTTCTTCAAGTTCAAGACGGAGCAGGCGATTATTCTCTAATTTAAATGCGTTCAGCATGTACCATAAGTCTCCTTATACTCCCTACGCTTATCGTAAGGCGCGAATGTTACGCTTAGAAGAAAAAGTCTGTCAACATTCAACCGGATTATTGGCCTGTTTCGAGTCGGGCATAAGCGGCCACCAACCACTTAATGCCTTCGCCCTGAAACGCGATTTGCAAGCGGCAATGCTCCCCACTGCCTTCTATATTGATAATCGTCCCTTCACCAAATTTGGGATGGCGTACACGCTGTCCAAGTGCATAACCACTGTCATTGGCACTGACAGGCGTACCCAGTCGTCTGTGGCTGACCGGACGGGATACCGTTGCCCGCAAGCGAACTTCTGCCACGCATTCTGTCGGTAATTCTCCAATAAAACGAGATGGGCGATGATGCACTTCCTTGCCATATAAACGACGGCTTTCCGCATAAGTCAGCGTCAGTTTTGCCATCGCCCGGGTAACGCCTACATAGGCCAGACGACGCTCTTCTTCCAGCCGACCGCCTTCTTCGATGGACATCTGACTCGGAAACATGCCCTCTTCCATACCCACAATAAAAACTTGCGGGAATTCCAAACCCTTCGCTGAGTGCAAGGTCATCAGTTGCACTGCATCCTGATAGGCATCTGCCTGACCTTCCCCCGATTCAAGTGCGGCATGGGAAAGGAAGGCTTGCAATGGCAGCAGGTTTTCATCTTCATCCTGATAGCTGAATTGGCGGGTTGCCGTGACCAATTCTTCAAGGTTTTCGATACGCGCTTGCGCCTTTTCGCCTTTCTCCTGTTGATACATCGCCCATAGGCCAGAATCACGGATAATGCGATCGGTCTGCACATGCAACGACATCTCCTGCGTTTCAGTTTCCAGTGCATCAATCAATTCGATGAAGCGTTGCAGCGCAGATGCCGCACGGCCAGCCAGCACTTTTTCCTGTATCAATCCCTGACTACTTTCCCACAAGGTTTTTTGCTGATCCCGCGCCACCTGGCGCACAACATCAAGCGTTCTGTCACCAATGCCACGCGTCGGTGTATTCACCACACGTTCAAAAGCAGCATCATCGTGACGGTTTGATACCAGACGCAAATAAGACAAGGCATCTTTGATTTCCTGACGTTCGAAGAAACGCTGACCACCATAAATGCGGTAAGGCATGGAAGCCTGCAACAAGGCTTCTTCCAGTACGCGGGATTGGGCATTACTGCGATACAGGATCGCACACTCTTTCAGTGCACCGCCATTATCCAGCCAATGCTTGATACGGCCGACAACATAACGGGACTCATCCAATTCATTGAAGGCGCAATAAAGCGAAATTGGCTCTCCCTCGCTGCCTTCTGTCCACAAATTCTTGCCCAAACGATCACTGTTATGAGCAATCAGGACATTGGCCGCTTTCAGGATATTACTGGTCGAACGGTAATTCTGTTCCAGACGGAGCGTTTCCGCTCCCTGAAAATCCTTGAGGAAACGCTGGATATTTTCTACCTGCGCACCACGCCAGCCATAAATGGACTGGTCATCGTCTCCGACAATCATGACCTTACCGCTATCACCAGCCAGAAGACGAATCCAGGCGTATTGAATGCTGTTGGTATCCTGAAATTCATCCACCAGAATATTCGTGAAGCGTTCACGATAATGTTGCAGGATTTGTGGCTTATTCAGCCAAAGTTCATGGGCGCGTAGCAACAATTCTGCAAAATCCACCAGCCCTGCGCGGTCACACGCTTCCTGATAAGCCTGGTAGATTTTCAGCCAGGTCGCCTCTACCGGATTGCCATAGCTTTCAATGTGTTGCGGACGCAATCCTTCATCTTTTTTGCCATTGATGTACCACATCCCCTGACGGGAAGACCACTGTTTTTCATCCAGATTCATCGCTTTGATGATACGTTTGATGAGGCGGTGTTGATCTTCGCTGTCAAGGATCTGAAAATCCTGCGGCAGATTTGCATCAAGGTGATGAGCGCGCAGCAAGCGGTGAGCAAGTCCATGGAATGTACCGATCCACATTCCGCCCTGGCTGGTGCCAATCAGGTTTTCGATTCGGTGCCGCATCTCAGCAGCCGCTTTATTGGTAAACGTGACTGCCATAATGGAAAATGGCGAGGCATTTTCAACTGACAGTAACCAAGCGATCCGATGTACCAGCACGCGCGTTTTACCACTGCCAGCCCCAGCCAGCACCAGCATGTTACTACGGGATGCGGCGACCGCTTCACGTTGTTTATCATTGAGGCTTTCGAGCAGATAAGAAACGTCCATAATTACCGTCAGTTGTGAGTATTTTTATACAGATTTCAATCTGAAATTATATCAGTGCTATCAAAGAAGCCAAATCAGAAATCTCAATATGTGGAACCAAACGTCCTTCAGGTTCCTGCATCAAATTTTTATTTTCGATGTTAATCCAGCAAGCTTGCATACCACTGCAAAGTGCGCCTTCTACATCTGTAGTCAGATTATCCCCCACATGCAGGATCTGATTTATAGGCAGATTGAGCCGCTCTGCCGCGAGCTGGTACATATCAGGGTAAGGTTTGGCGCGCCCATCTATGCCCGCTTTCAATACAAATTCAAAATAACGGGCAAGCCCGCATGCAGCCGGTTCAGCGTTCCCATTGGTAATTGCCACTAACGGCATTTTTTCCGCCAGTACGGACAACGTCTTATGAGCCGATTCAGGAACCGTGATTTGGTTACGCCAGTACGTAAAACAGGACATGATTTCATTCGTACCGCGTATCGCCTCTTCATGATTGAAACCCTGGTGGGCAAACATGAGTTCTGCGGATTGTCGCCGCCATGAAGTCACATCATGATAAATCTCCGGTTCCCGTTCAAGAACCGCCTGGCGGTATAAATGCAGATCTTCATACCCAAAGTGACCGAATTTGGCATCGTACTGCCTGATAAAACACAACACTTCTTTTTCGGTTTTATCGATGACCGGATGGTTATCGTAAAGCGTATCATCCAGATCGAATGTCATCGCAGCAAACGGCGCGACAGGCCGATAAAAACGCATTATGATTTTCCTCGTTTGGCTCTGGGGTGGGCCACATCATAGACTTTGGTCAGGTGCTGAAAATCCAGATGAGTATAGATCTGGGTGGTCGACAAATTCGCGTGACCCAGTAATTCCTGTACTGCTCGCAGATCGCCGCTGGACTCCAGAATATGTGTGGCAAAAGAGTGACGCAATTTATGAGGGTTAACATGGCTGCTAACACCTTGCCGAATCCCCCACTGTTCAAATCGTTTCTGTACATTACGGGCAGAGAGACGTTTGCCGCTTTTGGTGGAAATGAACAGCGCATTATCTTCCGGTTCAAGTAATTCCCGCATTTCCAGCCAACGCCGGAGCCATTCCTGCGCCATACGGCCGAACGGCACTTTACGCTCTTTGCTGCCCTTGCCATGTACCCAAACGTCCCCAGTTTCCAAATCCAAATGGCGGCAATCCAAGCCCACCAGTTCAGACAAACGCAATCCCGCTCCGTACATCACTTCCAGCATGGTTCTGTCACGCACTGACAGCGGATCGTTCAGATTAATATTGAGCAGTTGGTTAACTTCATCCACATCCATATTTTTAGGTAAGTGGCGTTTTTTACGTGGGGTACTGACTGTTTTAGCCGGATTAGCTGCCAGCTTATTTTGCATTACCATCCAGTCAAGAAAACTACGCAGAGAAGAAAAGCGTAAAGCAAGGCTGGCAGACTGCAATCCTGCCCGCCGGCTGCGGGAGGCAAACATTTTGACCTTAACCGAATCTAATTCCTGCCACTCACGTATCTCCATCTCCCGTGACATTTCTGCCAAAACGGCCAAATGGCGTCGATAGTTCGTGATCGTGACGGGGCTTAAACGTCGCTCAACCCGCAAATAGTGCAAGAAGTCTTCCACGGGCGCTAACAGTAAATCAATCGGCTGAGTCATGCGCGTTCAATCCAACGGGACAACAAATCCGGCAACAGCTTCGCCAAATGGGCGAGAATGTCAGTTCCCATGCCTTCGTGATAGTGCTGTTTATTATGACTATTGAAAATGACCATGCCCAACTCCCCTCGTGATCCCAAAAGGGAAATCGCCACGGAGCCAACATGACGTGCCTGTGGCATCAACAATAAAATCTCTGGGCCATGCAATCGGCCAAGATAATGATTTTTTTCACCAAATCGTTTAATGCGAACGGCTTCAAAAGCCTGACGGGAAATCGCCAGCTCCGGCACATTCAGTGGTGCACCAATATGCCATTGATCACCGAACAACCGAATATAACTGTTACTTAATCCCAATGTTTTTGACCATGAACTTAAGCAGGAAAGAAAGTCCTGTAAACTCTTGGCGCCAGAGAGATCTGTCAGTAATTGCAATAGGCTACTGAACAGCACTTCATTCTGTTTCGCCTGCTCTATCAAATGGTTAAGATCGTCTTCCAGATAACAGATACGTTTCCTCTGGCGGTTCATATGCCATTCCATTAAAGAAACACATTCCCGCACTGGATGAGGAACTCTTATCTTATCGACCATATTGGCATTACGGATAAAAAAATCTGGATTATTCAATAAATAATCCACGACTGTCTGATCATCCAACCTGTTTCCAATGTGCAATGGATCGTCTTTTTTACTCATTTTCCAATGCCCCATATTTCAAGAGAGACTCAGCGAACACAGAATCAATCACAAATGAATCGTACCATCATAGACATGGGTTGCAGGTCCCGTCATAAAAAGTGGTTTGCCCTGCCCATCCCAGCGAATTTGCAGTACCCCACCCGGAAGATCAACCCGAACCTGATTATCCAACAGATCCTGCTGGATACCGACGGCTACTGCGGCACATGCACCGCTGCCACATGCCCGTGTCTCACCCGCACCGCGCTCAAAGACACGCAACCGAATATGGTCCCGATTTATTATCTGCATGAAACCAATATTGGCGCGTTCAGGAAAACGTTCATGGCTTTCCAATACGGGTCCCAATATTTCCACTTCGGCAGTGTCCACATCCTCAACCTGTATGACACAATGAGGATTTCCCATCGATACAGCGCCACAAAGTATCGTACGTTCGTTAGTACGAATAATATAGGTTTTCTCCGCCTTATTGGCGCGAAAGGGAATACGCTGCGGCTCAAAATCCGGCTCTCCCATGTTGACACAGACCTGGTCATCATTGGTGATGCTCAATATCATTTGGCCCGCTCGCGTGCTGACTTTGATATCTCGTTTATTGGTCAACCCCTTGAGACGGACAAAACGGGCAAAACAACGTGCCCCATTACCACACTGGGAAACTTCACTGCCGTCAGCATTAAAAATGCGGTAGTGAAAGTCTAAGTCAGGATCATAGGGCGCTTCCACAATCAAAAGTTGATCAAAACCCACCCCAGTATTCCGGTTAGCCAGACGGCAAATTAACTCCGGAGAAAAATAAATATTTTGGGTCACTGCATCAACAACCATAAAGTCATTACCAAGACCATGCATTTTGGAGAACTGCATATACGACTCCAAGAGAAATCACATCACCGAATCACTATCATTAAGCATTCATCGATATATTGTCTTTAAATAAGCTGTTTTTTAACAACTTTTCTGGCTGCACCTTATCCATTTTATGCATAGATACCTGTGTTGCAGATGTTTTTGCAGGAGGAAAATAGAGAGGCCCTTTCAAGCCACAACCAGCCAGAGAAAGTAATGTTATGATAGCCAGTGACCAACGAAGTTGTTTTTTCATCATATTAATGCCTGTGATTCATGCGCCAATACTCTCTATAATCGCAGCTAGGCCCTGAAAAGCAAATAGGAAATAAACATGAACGATAGCGAATTTCATCAATTGGCTGATCAATTGATACTTCATATTGAAGAGCAACTGGATAATTACGAGGGTGATACGGATATCGACTATGAAATAAACGGCAGTGTGATGACGCTGAGTTTTGAAAACGGCAGCAAAATCATCATTAACCGCCAGGAGCCTTTCCATCAGATATGGCTGGCAACCAAAAATGGCGGTTACCATTTCGATTATCGGGATAGCCAGTGGATTTGTGACCGCAGTGGTAATGATTTTATCTCCCTGCTGGCACAAGCCATTACTGAACAAAGCGGTGAGCCGTTCCCATTTTCGTGACTATACTCGATAAACTTCAAGTTGCAATCCGCAAGACGACGTGAGGCCTTATATTTCCCCGCGTAGCGGGGAAATATAACACGCATTTTGAAGTTGGATTGGTATATATTTCATTCAAACCCAATTTCGTCAAAACCAAATAAAAACAATTAGTCAACGAAAGATCTCTAAATAAAAGCGCCTGATAAAACAGGCACTTAGGTAATTGATAATATCAATAGTGATACAGCGAACGATAAGGATCGTGTGCATGTGCCCCACAGGTTTTATCAAGGTGCCCGTCAATATGAATCCTTGTATCATTCGCTTCTATGCCATCCACTGGATACACTCCCTCTATAAATGGAGTGACATGGGTACGCTCACCTTTCTTAACGATTTGATAGAACTGCGGCAAGTTGAAATTGACAAAACTAGAGCCATAAGTGAACCGATCATGTGATGATGAATAAAATCGGCTGATATCTCGCACCAACTCTTCTTTACTGCCTTCGCAATGGGAATAAATTTCCACCCGATTTGATTCATCAAGAATATAAATATTGAACCCTTGTTTGCTGTCAATATCTTCGAAAAAGAACTGGATAATTCCTTCACAGGCAAAACCGTCGATGACAGACGGTAAGTGTTTTTCTTTGGTATCAATTTTGACTGGCAGACCATGCAATTTGGTGTTGGAAATCGCACCATAGAATTCCACTGCATTTTCCAATTTTTGCACCGAAACGTTTAACCGTTCGAAGAATAATCCCCATGTTTGCCCTGAAATGCGTAACGCCTTGAAACGGTTTGGATCTTGTCGGTTGCTGGACAGGCGTAACTCTATACACTCCGAAACTAATTGCTGGATACGAGTGCAGATCAACCCACGCAAATGTTTGCTATAACAGAACACTTCAACATCAGATGGCGGCGCTGCATCTTGATGCATTTTTCCCAATATGGTTTTTAATGCTTCCAATACCGATTGTTCACCACTGAAATGCAAGGTTCTCACTTCATTCCATGAATTGCGGTAAAGCAAATCAATACTACCTACCAGACATTGTTGCAACTCGCCAAAACTGAAAACATTCAGGTTCCTTAAGTCAAAACGAACGATTTGATCAGAAAATGCAGCCGTTGGATCTTGTTCTAAATTGACAATGATCGCCAAATGGCGGATTTCACAAGGACTATATAGTGCTTTTGGTGTGGGGGCAGGTAGACGGATTGAGAAATGAGCAGCAATGTCATCCACCAAATCACATAATTTTTGCCTGTCACACTGAGATTCCCCGTGATGAATATGGAGCCGAGTTTCTTTAGCCAGCAGGCCATTAAAATAGGTCCAGGAAACTAATTTATTCAGATAGCGATTGTATTCCAATGGTTGATAACCAATGATCGATTCAATCGTGGGGGCATGGTTGTAAAGATACCAACCACTGCGGTTTACTCGCCCCGGGGGGACATAGATGAAAGTCAAATCCTTTTCCGACAGATCCGGTGATATCTGAGGATTGACCAAAGTCACTTTACCGGGTAATGCTTCAAAAGCCACATACAATTTACGGGTCAATACGCCAATATCTTGCGGGCTGGCACTCACACTTAAATTATTACGGCGGGCAAAGCGGATTAAGTTGCGATAACTCTGCATCATGGTATCAAGCAATTCATTATGGGCATCACGTACCTGCTCAATTTTCCATGCATGACGCTTATCCAGCATAGCCAGTTTCTCGTCATCCCAACCCCATTCGCACACTAACTGGGACATAACCTGACGACGCCATCCTGTACAGCCTTTATCATTCTGGCCTGCCAATAGTTTCTCGCATACCTTCAGATAAAAACAACGACGCGCCAAATCAAGGCGCGCAAGGTCGTTCGTGGCAGTCAGATAGCGGGTTACACGTTCTAACATCATGCTATAGGCATCGAGACCAAACGAAACAATCGCACCATCATGAAAATATTGCTTCATTTCCATCGCCAGAAGTTTTCCATTGGGATACTCCCATGAATAAGCTTCCAACAGCAGGCTTTTCAATACAGCTTTATAAGGAGAGTCCACACTCTTGTAAAGCTGCCAGAGACTCGCCCCAAAATATTCCTCTGCGGACAATTCGCTCAAGCCGCCCAGATCTAACCATTCATTTGGTGTCAGCACGCCTTGGGCATAGAGAGAAAGAACGTACTCATCATAATGAGCCTCCTCTTCTACTGGAACCATTGCCCATAATAAGCGTTTGCCAGCCAGACAAACCGCTGTACGATAAAATTCATCAAGCAGAAGGATATGTTGGGTAGAACCGCAATCTTCACCGTTCAAACGACCACAGCTATTATGCCGAAAACGGTTTTCATCAATCAGAAAAAAAGTAACCTCAGTATCCAGTGAAGCCGCCCACTGTTCTATCAAGGTACATTTTTGTTCCAGTAACGCTTTCTCGTCACTATCCAACCAAGATTGATGGCAAACCCAAATATCTAAATCAGAAGAACAACTCTGCCCGATAGAAGAAGTACTGCCCATGGAATAAATTCCCGTAATTGGCAATTCACCATTAGACGTATGTAACAATACATCTGACAGGGCACCAGTAAGCTGGCTATCCAGATCATTAATCCAAAACTGCTGTGCTTCATCAGGCATAAAAAAGCAAACGCCATGAGGAACGTCGCTTTTGATATAACCTGGCATCATTGGATGATGATAATGTAATAATACTGGAATTAAATTATAAACTTGCTTGAAAGCGTCACTCATTAAGCTCGTAGCGCGCTCTAATCTAAGTTGGTTAATTGCATCCAGTCGCTGCTTTAGCGTTTCAATATAGAGATACAAGAGTTTCGCCTGATATCAGTTCCAGTGCCTAAAGTAGTCCCCTGTTTCCGATAACGCATGGTATTACAAGATTATTTAAAATTATTTTTACATACTTATTGTCGGAAACGTGATCAATTTAACACCTTGCAATCAAAGCGTAAAGTACGCAATACCATCTTTTCTCTTCACCTGCAATAGCAGAAACATAATTAACTCATTGTAAAGTATTAAGTTAATCACAAAACAGACATAATAATATGCTTTTTTAGTATCACTATTATCGCTGATTATTTTTCATATCGCGGTTGTAAGATATTGTAAATACATCACTCTTTCATAAATATTTAATCGAATAATATTTTTCTTATTGTTAAATATTTTCAGCGCTTTTTATCATTAAGATAAGCCCAAATTTCAATTTGCTTTTAAATCAATCTCTTTGTTTATTTTATCCATTAGAGCAAAATATTATTTTAATATTTAAAATTATTTTTATTTCATAAACTGTATATCCATATACTATTTTGATTTCTTCTGGCTTTTTCGTTACTGGAAAAAAAATCATTGAGATGTTAAAACTGGCACTATTTTCTCACTAATTGGTGACTAACTGGTGGCTAAAAACCATTATTTCCCATCAATTACCCAATATACTTACCTAATAGATTTATCCATGACAATGAAAACCATTCGCATCGCTACCCGCCAAAGCCCATTAGCTATGTGGCAAGCGCAATATGTTCAAAAGCAACTGAAACACTTTCATCCAGAACTGCAAGTAGAACTGGTTCCAATGGTGACACGCGGTGATATTATCCTCGACACGCCATTGGCAAAGGTAGGCGGCAAGGGGCTGTTTGTGAAGGAACTGGAATTAGCGCTGCTCGAAAAGCGAGCTGATATTGCCGTCCACTCCATGAAAGATGTCCCTGTCGAATTTCCTGATGGTTTGGGATTGGTCACAATCTGCGAACGGGATGATCCACGGGATGCTTTTGTTTCAGTAAAATACGCCTCGCTCGATGACCTACCGACTGCCAGTGTTGTGGGCACATCCAGTTTACGTCGCCAGTGCCAAATCCGTCAGCGACGTCCTGATCTTGTCGTTCGTGACTTACGCGGTAATGTCGGGACCCGTCTGAACAAGCTCGATAACGGCGATTATGATGCCATTATTCTTGCAACAGCGGGCCTGAAACGGCTGGGGCTGGAAGAACGCATTCGTATGCCATTAGAGCCTGAATTATTGCTGCCAGCCGTTGGTCAAGGGGCGGTAGGTATTGAGTGTCGGCTTGATGATCATCAAACCCGTGAACTGCTGTTGCCCTTGAACCACGCAAGAACAGAAGCTTGCGTTCTCGCTGAAAGAGCGATGAATACCCGCCTTGAAGGGGGCTGTCAGGTACCGATTGGCAGTTATGCCATCTGGCAGGGAGAAAGCATTTGGTTACGCGCGCTAGTGGGTTCCCCTGATGGCACAGTGATCGTGCGCGGTGAAAGAGTGGTCTCACCCAAAGAGGCTCGTCAGGCGGGTATCGCATTGGCGGAAGAGTTATTGGAAAAGGGCGCACGCCAGATCCTGGCGCACGTATACCAGAGGAACCTACCGAAATGAGCATTTTGATCACCCGCCCTGTCCCCGCAGGAGAGGAATTGGTCAAGCGACTGCGGTCTATTGGAAAATCAGCCTTCAGCGCCCCCCTCATTGAAATTCATCCGGGGGCAGATTTGCCATTACTGCGACAAAAGCTGCAATGGCTGTCTGCGGGAGATCGGGTTTTTCTATTATCAAAAAATGCGGTTCATTATGCCAATGAACAGCTTATTCAAGAAGGCCAGTCATGGCCTGAACAGTTATCCTATTATGGGATCGGCAAACCAACTTCCCTGATGTTTCATCAATTAACTGGATTGGAAATCTTCTATTCTAAGCAGGGTGAAACCAGTGAAGATCTGCTGCAACTCCCCACTTTACAGTCAATGGACAATAAAAAGATTTTATTGCTCCGAGGCAATGGCGGCCGCGAAGTGATTGCCTCCACATTAAGGCTCCGTGGAGGTGCAGTAGATTACTGTGAATGTTATTCACGCCAGCCAGTCAAATACGATACAGCCGATTTCAGTCGTCACTGGCAGCAGTGTGGTATAAAAACCATCGTTGTTACAAGTGGCGAAATGCTGCAACTGTTATATAACTTAGTCACTGATAGCGATGGAAAAGCATGGTTACTGAATTGCAAGCTGATTGTGGTCAGCAAACGTCTTGCTGATATCGCCCAGACTTTGGGCTGGCAAACAATACAAGTCGCCAAGAGTGCAGATAATGACGCCTTAATCCAGGCACTGGAATAAATTAATATGGGATGTCCATTATGACGGAACAAAAAAAGACGGAACAAAAGCCATCTACCGATACGGTTAAGAATTATGGATGGTTAGGTAATACGCTCTCAATTGCCATTTCTTTGGCGATAGGTGTTGGTGGTCTTTATATTTATTATCATAGTCAACAGCAGAATGCAGCATTAAAAGCCGAAAATCTCGCTCTTCAACAAGAGACGGCGTCTCTGACACAACAGCAGTCTGCCGATAAGCAAAACTTTAGCGCCAAACTCCAAGAGTTGGCGGATTCCTTACAACAAGCCAACTCACAACGTCAGCAACAGGCTGGTCGCATTACAGAGCTTCAAAACCGTGTTTCGGCATTTGCAAATACAGATATTGAAAACTGGCGACTGGCGCAGGCAAGCTCCCTCGTTAAGATGGCTGGCCGAAAAGTCTGGAGCGAACAGGATATGACTACTGCCATCGCCTTGCTGAAAGATGCCGACCAGAACCTGGCTGAAATGGATGATCCCAGCCTGCTCTATGCCCGTAAAGCTATCATGGCAGATATCGATTCCCTGACCAAAATCAAACAGATTGATTTAGACGGTATTATCCTGATGCTGAATCAGCTATCAAACCAAGTCGATAACTTACACCTTGCCAATAAAGTAGAACAAGCCACATCGGAGAAGGAAAACGAGCATGGGATCACTGCCTCCCTCGCTGATTGGCGCCAGAACCTGAGTCATAGCTGGCACAGCTTTATGGATAACTTCGTTACCATTACGCCACGTGATAACAGCAAAGAGCCGCTGTTAGCACCTAACCAAGGCGTTTACCTGCGCGAGAACATTCGTTCCAAACTACTGATTGCTGCGCAGGCAGTTCCTCGCCATCAAGCTAAAATTTATCAGGACGCATTGAAAGATGTTCAATCTTGGGTGAATGCTTATTTTGATACCACTGACCCGGAGGCAGAGCGCTTTTTAACAAACGTTGCCTCACTGCAAAAGAGACCGTTATCCATCAATGTTCCTGAACAACTGAACAGCCAGCCGATATTGGCAGAGCTGGTTCGTAAGCGTATCTATAACTTACCAGATTCCACGCAATCCCAAACGGATTCCCAATCTGAAATTCTGCCTGAGGCACAATCACGGTCGACAACAACAGCAACCGCCGATCAGGTAAAAACATCCGTTGAGGGGAACTGAACATGTTGAAGATATTCTTGCTGTTCGTGATCCTTATTATCGGGATCGTCGTTGGTCCCTTGATGTCTGGCCATCAAGGATATGTTTTGATCCAGACGGACAAGCTCAACATTACCACCAGTATCACTGGGCTAGTGATCATCTTCCTCCTGCTGCAATTCCTGCTGATTCTGATCAGCTGGTGTTATCGGCGTTTAAAACGTACCAGCACGTCCACTCATAGCTGGATCTTTGGTGGATATAAACGTCATCGTGCTCGCTCACAAACCAAACAGGCACTGCTGAAATTCGCCGAAGGGGATTTCAAGCAAGTTGAACGCCTGATGGCCCGCAATGCTGACCATGCAGAACTTCCTGTCGTGAATTATCTGCTGGCGGCAGAGGCAGCCCAACGACGCGGTGATTATTTCCGAACCAACCAATATATTCAACAAGCGGCAGAAGTTGCCGATAAAGACCAGCTTCCCGTTGATATTACCCGTATCCGGGTCCAATTAGCACAAGGTGAAATTCATGCCGCGCACGTTGGTGTGGACAAGCTGTTGGATCATGCCCCTCGTCACCCTGAAGTATTGCGATTAGCTGAACAGGCTTACTCTCTTTCAGGTGCTTATCAATCCCTGATTGATATTTTACCTTCCATGCTGAAAGCTAATCTGCACAGTGAAGAAGAAATCCTTAAATTACGTCAGCAAGCCTATATCGGATTAATGAATCAGGTTATGGCAGAGAAAGGCAGTACGGGGCTGAAAATATGGTGGAAAGATCAAAGCCGCAAAATTCGCAATGACATTGTACTGCAAGTTGCCGTGGCCGAGCATTTGATTGAATGCAATGATCACAAGACCGCCCAACAAATCATTTTGGACGGATTAAAACAGCAATACGACGAACGTTTGCTGCTATTAATTCCCCATCTTAAGGCAAGTGACTCTGACGCCATACAAAAGACCCTTTCTCACCTGTTAAAGCAACATGGGGCAACCCCACTGCTCAATAGTACACTGGGACAAGTTGCCCTGCGCCATGGTGAATGGGCCAATGCTGAATCAGCATTTAAAGCAGCTCTTGCTCAACGACCAGATGCTCATGATTACGCATGGCTTGCCGATGCACTGGACAGATTGCAAAAGCGTGAAGAAGCTATCCAAATCCGCAATAAAGGCTTTATGCTGACCCTGAAGCGTAATAGCGACGTCGAAGTATAAAAGCGCGGGAGCACACACCTCAGTTAACGATGAAAGATATGGGATGCAATTGAGTCGTTAACCGAGGTGCATTCACCATTAAAGCTCATGGCAAACTGCCTGAAGCCTGTCCTCACTGTTCTACAGACAAAAAAACACCTATCAAAGAAGACAGGTGTATAAATACAATCAGGTCTACAGACGGATAGTGCCTCACTCAACGTTGTGTCCGGTTTGCGATGAAAAGACAGAATACTTACTCATCTATAACGTGGACTATAGGCACTGACAATCAGCTCTACATCATCCCGAGGTTTATGAAGTCATATGCTGTCATAAGGAGTGGAATGAGTATCTACAATCTTAAATATTGCATTTTATGTGCCAACTTTTTCAATCAGGATAAACTTTCTTTACCCAGGGTTTGGCTGGCTTTCCATAATAGATAACCTGACTTTCACCAAATATCGTTAAAAATACCGTCTCTCATTTGAGACGCCCTTTGAGCCTTTTAAATATAGGTGCGATAAATCATATAGTTGAACGTCTCCTATTTGAGACATTAAGTGGTGCGGTTTGTCGTTGAAATACAACATCAATAAAAAATATCTTTTAAAACATAACGTTAATTCATTAACAAAAACAATAACACTCAATTTATCGATTAAAAATAGAACAGAAATTAAGAAGAAATAAAAAGGGAAAAATTTTTTATCCGCAGGGAGAGCAGGGATCATAGGGAGGAGAAGAAAAGAACCTGGAAGTAGTCAGAAAGAAAAAACCCCGCTTTGCGGGGGTTTTTCAGAATTTGGTCGGCGAGAGAGGATTCGAACCTCCGACCCACTGGTCCCAAACCAGTTGCGCTACCAAGCTGCGCTACTCGCCGAAATATATTTTTTATCTTTCTTATGGTGCGAAGGGGGGGACTTGAACCCCCACGTCCGTAAGGACACTAACACCTGAAGCTAGCGCGTCTACCAATTCCGCCACCCTCGCGTTTCATAAAAAAGATGGGGTGGCTAACGAGACTCGAACTCGCGACAACTGGAATCACAATCCAGGGCTCTACCAACTGAGCTATAGCCACCATAACAGCTATCTTTTTACATACAACAATGCCCGACCACGATAACTCATTACCACTGCTCTTGCACGCTTTAAATGGCGCGCCCGACAGGATTCGAACCTGAGACCTCTGCCTCCGGAGGGCAGCGCTCTATCCAGCTGAGCTACGGGCGCTTAACGCCGTTGCGGTGGAGGATAGTACGGATTTAATGTCGTACTGTCCAGTGCTTTTTTAAAAGAAATGAAGCGTTTGATTACGCTTTACTCATTTAGCTGATAAAATCAGCGCTTTTCCACCGCAGTATTATCACAAATCGTTTTTTAGATTAAAAACCGACCAGCAAACTATATCGATTTTTTAGACAAATACCATTTCATCAACCCATAAATTGATGACACGATCAACAAAAATAGGCCACCCACTATCAGTGAGAAACGTGTATCAGGGTTAATTGCCATTCCCACCAAGACACAACACAGGAAAATCAATGTCAGGTAATTGACGTAAGGGAACAGAATCGATTTAAACCGGTGCTGTTTTATGGCTTCCTCATGATGCTGACGGAAACGCAATTGACTGACCAGAATCACAAACCATGGCACCATGCCAGGCAATACGCTGGCGCTATAGACGTAAACAAATACTGACTGCGGATTTGGTATCAGATAATTCAGGCAGGAACCTGCAATCAAGCAACCAATGGTAATTGCAATACATCTTACCGGCACACCATTTTTCGACAATTTCAGCAATGAAGCAGGCAATTGACGGTTCTGCGCCAAGGCATACAGCATTCTGCCACCGCTGTACATTCCGCTGTTACACCCTGACAGCGCAGCTGTCAGCACGACAAAGTTAATCACCGCAGCCGCAGAAGCGATACCAACTTTAGAAAAAGTCATCACAAACGGGCTGCCATGCGTGCCTACTGCCGTCCACGGGAACAAGGTTACAACGATAAAAATAGCACCAACATAAAAAATCAGGATACGCCACAAAATATTGTTGATCGCTTTTTTAAGGGTAACTTGTGGGTTTTTCGCTTCACCAGCAGTGATGCCAACCAGCTCTACCCCCTGATAGGAAGCGACCACAATACAAAGGGCAAATAAAAAGCCTTTCCATCCACCGGAGAAGAAACCACCATGTGCAGTCAGGTTATCCAAACCAATGGGTTGCCAGTCATTGCCCAAACCGAAGAAAATCAAACCAATGCCAATCAGGATCATCACAATAATCGTTGTGACTTTGATCATGGCAAACCAAAATTCCAGTTCACCATATAGCCTTACTGCCGCCAGGTTGGCTAAGGCAACCAATCCAACCGCTACCAGTGCTGAAACCCATTGCGGCAACTCTGGAAACCAGAATTCAGCGTAGACGCCCACGGCCGTGATTTCTGAGATCCCGACAGAAACCCACATGAACCAATAACCCCATGCGGTCAGGCATCCCCAATAAGGGCTTAGGTACTTATGCCCAAAAGCAGCAAATGAACCCGTTACAGGTTCAAGGAACAACATTTCTCCCATGGAACGCATAATGAAAAAGACAAAAAAACCAGCAATAATGTAAGCCAGCAAAACAGAAGGGCCGGCCCATTTCAAGGTACTGGCTGAACCCATGAACAGCCCTACACCGATTGTGCCACCTAGCGCAATCAGCTCAATATGACGTGCCTCAAGTCCCCTTTGCAGGCTCTGTTTTGAATCACTCATAAAACTCCCTATCCACTTTTATGATGTCTATACTTGCAAACAGAAAAATACAGGAATTGATAATCAATCGTTGTAAAAAAGGCTGGGATCAAAACACGTTTTGCCAATCAGTGAAATAAAAAATTATAAAATTGAGTCGATATCTGTTTTATTTGACATCGTAATGGAAGAGAACGACTTCCAGCCTGACTGATTTTCCTCATATAACAAGGTGACTATTTGACGCTTTTGCCAAGTGAGGCTTAAAAACACGGGAGTTAAAACATGGAATGTGAACACAAATGATTAAACAACAAGCTATTAGCAAATCCAAAAAACAAAAACCTGCTGCAATCGCATATGCCCGACGCAACAGGTAGAAAAAGGACATGATCGGGGCTAAAGCTTACCACCATAATAATAACCAAGGAATCTCAATAGCTTCAGCTGCCTACGGATACGGCTTGGCTGAGAAAGTAAGCGATACAACCACTCCAAACCCAGATTTTGCCAGACTTTTGGGGCACGTTTAACGTGACCAGTAAAGGCATCATAGGTTCCGCCAACCCCCATATACAGTGCATCTGGATATACCTTGCGGCAGTCACGCATAAAGATTTCCTGTTTGGGTGATCCCATTGCTACGGTAATAATCGCAGCACCACTGGCATGAATCCGCTCAAATACCTCATCACGCATTTCGGCCGTAAAATACCCATCCTGGCTGCCCACAATATTGACCTTCCACTGGGTACGCAGTTTGTGCTCAGTCTGTGCCAGGATATCGGGTTTTCCACCAACCAGAAAGACCGGAGTACCTTCACATCCGGCCCGTTCCATCAAGGCTTCCCATAAATCAGCGCCCGCAATACGCGATACCTCCGCCTCAGGGTATTTACGGCGAATGGCACGTACGATGCTAATGCCATCTGCGTATAAATATTCGGTCTCATCCAACAATATATTCAGCGCATTATCTTTCTCGGCCGTGAGCAGTTTTTCTGCGTTAATCGCAACCAATGTCCCTGTTTTTACCTGTCCATCCAGGAAAAGATGATCGAGGAAATGCGACATACCGCGAAAGCCCCAAATATTGAGACCGCGAATGCGGTATTTGGGAGTGTTATTCAACGCCATTTTTTTTCCTTACATCCAAAATAACAGATGTTTTTCGCAAAGTAGCCAGATTACTGACCACAAACTTTCGAATCAGCCCGGCACTTTCAAACAGCCAATACAGCAATTTCGCCGCAACCAGACATAGGCCAAAGACAATACAAAAGAACACCACCCGAGAAACAAAAGAATCTACTCCTTCACGGGCAAGCACAATCATGTTAAAGATGGCGCCAAAGCAGAAAGCCTGCAAAATGGCTGCTTTATAGCGATTGCTTTCCTGTTTTCCTGCTTCATAAATCCAGTCAAACCATTTGATAATAAAACCGACTGCAATCGCCCCCAGAGGGATAAAGAATACCCCCCCCATCACCACAAGAGAGCCTATCAGTGTGGGGGAGATCGCAAGACCAGAGTGGTTATCTAATACATCCCACGTGAAATAGTTAGCGGTGTTCCAGACCAGATTAGGCCTGTCCGGCCATACCCAACCAGGAATAAAAACATAAAAATCACGGATAATCGGTGCCAGCCCTTGAAACTCAATTTTGCTGTAATTATCCAGCAACAGGGCCAAATTTTCCCACGGCGAAAAAGTATCCCGCGTGAGATACAGAAAAGTATAAAATGCCTCCGCCCCGCTTACATCCAGGCTGTAGCGTTTCAACGCCAGCCAGAACATACCGACAATTCCCATCGCACCCGCAGTAAACAGCACCCACAGCGTGATCCAGCCACGAACAATCCCGATAAACAGGAACAATGCAAATGCGATAATGATGTTAGCCCGCGTTCCGCCAACGATCACATACGTCAGGATGCCAAATCCCACCGTTCCGACCAAAAAGCATAACCATCGTACTTTGGTCGGTTTCAGAAAAAAGACCACCAGCATGGCAGGAATAAAGAAATAAAAGAAGCGCTTGAGCGCCACGCCGGAAACCTGGCTGGAAAATATCTGGCTATAGGACTGTAACTTAAACAGCAAAAAGCCGTTCTGCATAAAGAAGGAACCTACCGTAACGATAGCAATACCGGCAAGCAGTAACCACGTCAGATTCGTTTCCACCCGATTCATCGTAAACAGGGGCTTACGCGGCACAGTCACCGTTAAGTTTTCAGGTCTGATATTATCGTCGGGCCGTATTTTGTAAGTGAGACATGTTTTATAAGCCACATAGTAAATGGCATAAAAACAGCCAGACGCCAACATCGCATGTAACAACGAATCTACCGGCACGACTTCCACATCAAACTGAAATACCAGCAGGCTCGTCAATGGAAAGCCAAAATAGAATGTCAGCAGATACAACAATGAGAAAAAGACATTAAAGTTAAAACGGATACGCCGAAACTCCTGATACGTTAAAGTCAGGATAAAGGCTACCGAAATCACGTAAACAACAAAAAGCCCGCCGAATTGTGTCAAGGTCATTGCTACTCTCCAGATGCTGCCGACAGGGCGGTTTTCCACCCCTCAATGAAATGGGGATCAAAAAAAGCAATCGCCTTTTTATCGAGGGACAGCATCTGGCGCTGTGCTTTCTGCACCCAGTGTTTATTGAGTTCATCACCGTCAAACAGCACAGGGATCTGCTGTTCCGTTAAATCATGCCAGAAGGGATTCTGACGACTCAGAACAAACGGAATACCAAATTGAATCAACAGACAGAGTGTTCCGATACCCTGCTGACGATTGAAAATGAAATAACCCAAATCGCATTGGCGCAACAATGATAAGTATTCATCAAAGGCTATTTGCTCTTTCAAAATGTGGATGTTTTGCGCCGGAAACAACGATAACGCCGTTTGCTCCACACTCTGAATATAGGCCTGATTATTATCAGGATAGCCCATTGGAATGATTACCTTTGCCTCATCACCGAACTGGCGGTGGATCGTCTGCAAGGCTTCAGTATGACGATTGGATTGATCTCCTGAATTCCCCAATAAGATGGTAATTCCTTGCGGTGAAAATGTTTTCTCCGTTACCGTCAGAATAGGGTTCATCCGGGTCGGGAAATAGAGTAATGATGATGGCACATCAGGTTCGGCCCGACTTGAACGCGAATTATCCTGAAAAAAGTGCCGCAGATCACCACGCGTGGCAAAAATATGCCCTAACCGCTTCTGTGCCAGGCGACGGATCAGATAGAACAAACGAAATTTCAGTTGGCGGGACTCTTCATAGAGATCTGCGCCCCAAACATGCCAAAAGAATTGATGTCGCTTAATTTTGCCCATTAATAAAGCTAACCACAAAGCAGCATTAAACTGGCCGTGAAAAAAGAAACGAACGGTTCTGTCGGCCTTCGCTTTCTCTATCACCGCCTGTGACAAGGCAGATTTACTGTTATAAAGCGAAATAGCCAGGTCAGGGTAATTTGATAACCATGAGTGGTCTTTGGACACCACCATAAAACACGGTTTGGCGGGAAAATGTATTTCCTGTGCCAAGACGTCATTAAAGAAACGCAGTAACGTTTGATTGTGATGTGGGATATCCGATCCCAAAACGTGAATTAGGGTTGTCATGCTCGCCTGCGATAAATAATAAATACGCTACAACAAAGAATGAAATAAACAATGTAAGTTACCATATATGACTGGGCAGCCCCCAACGCCCCATTTGCCGGTATCAGCCAATGAGAAAAACCCGTCAGTAAAAGGAACTGGCTCACTTCAGTCAATATATAAAAACGCAGTGCCGCCTTCGCTATCACCAGATAACCAAAAACATAAGCACCAACTTTCAACACGTCGCCCACTAACTGCCACGCAAACAGATCCCGCATGGCGATGAATTTGTCTGAAAATAACAGCCAAATCACGAAATCACGCAACAACCAGACAGAGAAACTGGCAGCTGCCACAGCAGGCAAGACAAATTTCAGCGCCTTCATAATCTCGCCAGTGATTTCTTGTTTACTCTCCAGACGAGAAAGGGTCGGCAATAGATAGACAGTGAAGGAGGCGGTGATAAATTGTAAATAGGCATCTGAAATACTGCTCACTCCCTGCCAAATCCCGACCTCTTCCCAGCTATAACGCGCGGCCAGTAAATTTCGCATCATGACATATGCAACGGGCAATGTAATGGAAGTCAGCAATGCCATAAGGGTAAATTTCCCCAGATGGCTGGCAATCGCACGATCCCACATAGGTTTCAAGGCAGAAAACGTAATCACCTTGCGATGCAGTATCATCAGGCCGGCAGGTAAAACTACCAATGCAGGAACCAATGCCAGGCCAGCCAATGCCCCTTCATAGCCCCCCAGCCAATAGCAAAGGCTATAAGCCAGCATGCCTGTCAGACTGCCCAAAATAATGGCTAACGCATTTCCCTTAGCATCCCTGAACCCTTTCAGGATTGCCAGAAAATAGTTGGCGTAAGCAATACCCATTTGAATAAATGCGAGCGTCTGCACAACAGTTTTGTAATGGGTGTGACCAAACAGGCCAATACTGATAATTTCACTGAACCAGAGGAAAATCACTGCCAGTAAGGTCGAAAAACCCAAAATTATCAAGGATGATGTGCCCAATACGGCCCTGAGCCTTTCCGGTTGCTGGTGATGTTCCGCCACGTATTTGGTGACACCATTAAAAATCCCTGCCCCAGAGAGCACACCTAATACAGTAATGAGTTGGCGAAAATTACCTGCCTGCCCAACACCTGTTGGACCAAAAGATACCGCCAGAAGTTTAATGACCAGTAACCCCACACCGATCTTGATCAGTGTGGAGCCTGCTGTCCAAACAGAAGCTTTAGCAAGTGACATATCAGGCGAAAAATTCCTTGATACGATCGATAACGATTTGCTGTTCTGTATCAGAGATGTTGTAGAACATCGGTAAGCGAACTAAGCGGTCACTTTCGCGGGTGGTGAAGCGATCTTCGCCGTGGAAACGGCCACATTTCTCACCTGCCGGGCTGGTATGCAATGCCACGTAGTGGAATACGCTCAGGATACCATTCTCTTTCATATAACTATTGAATGCGCTACGTGCGCCTATCTCTTTGAGCTTGATATAGAACATGTGGGCATTGTGTTCCAAACCTTCCGGGACAATTGGCAAAGCTAAGTGCCCCGCGTCTGCTAATGGTTTCAGGGCTTGATAGTAGTTCTCCCACAAAGTCAGGCGGCGTTGGTTTATTTTTTCAGCAAGTTCCAGTTGTGCCCACAGGTAAGCCGCTTGCAGATCAGACAACAGATAGCTGGAACCGATATCACGCCATGTGTATTTATCGACTTGTCCACGGAAGAATTGACTACGGTTGGTGCCTTTCTCCCGAATGATTTCGGCACGGGCAATCATAGAACTCTCATTGATTAATATTGCCCCGCCTTCACCACCAGCCGAGTAATTTTTGGTTTCATGAAAGCTGAAACAGCCAATATGTCCAATGGTGCCCAATGCACGGCCTTTATAGGTGGACATGACGCCTTGTGCAGCATCTTCCACCACATACAGGTTATATTTTTTCGCCAGTGCCATGATGGTATCCATTTCACAGGCCACGCCCGCATAATGCACCGGTACGATGGCACGGGTTTTCTCTGTAATAGCGGCTGCAATCTTGTTCTCATCAATGTTCATGGTATCAGGACGAATATCCACGAATACAATGGTTGCCCCACGCAGTACAAAGGCATTGGAGGTCGAAACAAAGGTATAGCTCGGCATAATGACTTCATCGCCCGGCTGGATATCCAACAACATTGCCGCCATTTCCAGTGAAGCTGTACAAGAGGGTGTCAGCAATACCTTCGGGCAATTAAAACGCTGTTCCATCCATTCTTCGCAACGTTTGGTAAATTCACCATCACCGCACAATTTACCGCTAGCCATCGCCTGTTGCATGTATTCAAGTTCAGTGCCGACTATCGGTGGTTTATTAAATGGAATCATTTCGTCCTCTGTATAACCAATATGCGGTGCTTTCAATGATGGCACCACGACGTGTATAAAGACGCAACGCAGCGATATTGCTTATTTGTGTCGCTACTCTCAGCCGTTGTATCTGATGGCTCTGGCACCACTGTTGCGCCGCCGACATTAATTTTTTGCCAATCCCTTGATGATGATTATCTGGTACAGCTGCCAATAAACCAATGCGTGCTTCGCTGTTACCTATGTCCCTTAACGTGACAAAACCCGCTATTTGACCACGTTCATCATGGACAAGCAGGCATTCATGATCAAATGTGCCTAAAACGGCTTTTTCAACCCAAGCGGCGTAAAATCGCCCACTGTCATCCTGTTGATACCAGGGTGCCCGGAAACGACTAGCGGTAAATACACGCGCTGCAACAGCTTTCAATACGGGGATATTTTCTTGTTTTGCCCGAATGGCTTCTTTTCCCGTATGCATACCAGGAATATCTCCCGCCTCAATCGATAACCGTAAATCTACCTCACCTTCAACCAGTGAAAATCCGAAGGCAGAAAGCTCATCAATAATGCCCGTTTGCTGGGCCGCCACTTTAGCTTGCACCAATGCATATTGGTCCAAATCAGTAGCAGTCAATACTGCTGCTTCCAACGAAAAATTCAGGCGAGCAGTAGATAAACCAAAAAACTGGTTTTCCCAGGCCAAAGGGTCAAGGTTGGCGTGAATAGACATTGAGCAAATCCATCAGATAGTTGCCGTAACCTGTTTTCGCTAAATCCGTGGCCGCCACTTTTAATTGCTCCTCACTGAGCCAACCATTACGCCATGCGATCTCTTCCAGACAGGCAATTTTGAAGCCTTGCCGTTTTTCAACGGTCTGAACAAAAGTACTGGCTTCAATCAGGCTGTCATGCGTCCCCGTATCCAACCAGGCAAAACCACGCCCCAATAATTCAACATTCAATTCACCGCATTCCAGATACATCTGGTTAATGCTGGTGATTTCCAGTTCTCCGCGCGCAGAAGGTTTTACTTGTTTGGCAAAATCCACGACTTTGTTGTCGTAAAAATAAAGACCCGTCACCGCCCAATTGGATTTAGGCTGTACCGGTTTTTCTTCTATGGAAAGTACCCGATACTGCTCGTCAAACTCCACTACACCAAATCGTTCGGGGTCCATCACCTGATAACCGAATACTGTCGCGCCTGTTTTTCGGCCCGAAACATGTTGTAGTTTCGGGCTAAATGCTTGACCAAAAAAGATATTGTCACCCAATACCAGACAGCAAGTATCATTGCCGATAAATTCTTCACCAATCAGAAATGCCTGCGCCAAACCATCAGGTGAAGGCTGTTCGGCATAGCTAAGTTGGATACCCAATTGTTCACCACTGCCTAGTAATCGTTTAAAAGCGGGTAAATCTTCCGGTGTCGAGATGATCAGGATATCGCGTATGCCCGACAGCATTAATACTGACAGCGGATAGTAAATCATCGGCTTGTCATAGATCGGTAATAACTGCTTTGATACACCGCGTGTTATTGGATACAAACGGGTGCCAGAACCCCCAGCCAGTATAATTCCTTTCATCTGCTCCCCCTGACGGGCTTATTCATTTCCTAACCCAAGCCGTTCCCCTGTATAAGAGCCATTCTGAACTCTTCCCCACCAATTCTCGTTTTCCAGATACCATTGCACGGTCTTGCGAATACCGGATTCAAATGTTTCCTCGGGAGTCCACCCCAGTTCGCGTTCAATTTTTGCTGCATCAATCGCATAACGCATATCATGCCCCGGGCGATCCGTTACATAGGTAATAAGATCGCGATAATGCGCTACCCCAGCAGGTTTTTCGGGGCGCAGCGCCTCCAGCAATTCACAAATCGTTTCCACAACTTCGATATTTCGGCGCTCATTATGTCCACCGATATTGTAGGTTTTGCCAGGCTCCGCCTGGGTGACCACCAAATATAACGCCCGCGCATGATCTTCCACATAGAGCCAGTCACGGATTTGCTCTCCCTTGCCATAGACCGGCAAGGGCTTGCCTGCCAGTCCATTCAGGATCATCAATGGGATCAGTTTCTCAGGGAAATGATAAGGACCATAGTTATTCGAACAATTGGTGATCACGGTCGGTAAGCCATAGGTACGACGCCATGCCCTGACCAGATGATCACTGGACGCTTTTGATGCAGAATAAGGGCTGCTTGGTGCGTAAGGTGTGGTTTCAGTAAAGAAACCATCTTCACCGTGCAGATCACCATAGACTTCGTCTGTTGAAATATGGTGGAAGCGGAATTGGCTCTGTTTTTCCTGATCCAACTGTTGCCAAAATGCACGAGCCGCTTCCAACAAAGTATAAGTGCCGATGATATTGGTTTCGATAAAAGCCGCCGGCCCGTCAATGGAGCGGTCAACATGGCTTTCTGCGGCCAAATGCATGACAGCATCCGGTTGATATTGCTGGAATACGCGATCTAAGGCATCACGCTGGCGGATATCAATCTGCTCAAACGCATAACGGGGGTGGTTGGCAACTGGAGCCAGTGATTCAAGATTACCGGCATAAGTCAGGCTATCAACGACAACGACGCTATCTTCGGTCTGATTAATAATGTGGCGAACAACCGTAGAACCGATAAAACCTGCACCACCTGTAATAAGAATACGTTTCAACGCCAAACTCCTTTTGTATCAATAACCCATTTTTGTTTTATGGCAGAACCATGAATAGCTTTAAACTGGCGATGATCCACCAGCATCAAGACAACATCAGCTTTTTCTAATGCCTGATCGACACCCATCAATTTCACCCTATCTTTCAGTGAATCAGGCAGTTCATACACATTGGGTTCAACCGCAATGGTCTGCCCTGCATGCCACTGTGCAACCATTTTGGTAATATAAACAGCCGGGCTTTCCCGCAAATCATCAATGTTTGGTTTGAAGGCCAAGCCAAAACAGGCAATTTTAATCTCACTTGCCCGTTTATCACTCTCAGCCAAACAGTCAGCGACTGCGGCTTTCACTTGATCCACGACCCACAGCGGCTTGTCATCATTCACCAAACGTGCGGTATGAATTAAACGGGATTGCTCAGGGTTCTGGGATACAATGAACCACGGGTCGACGGCAATGCAATGCCCTCCTACACCAGGGCCAGGTTGCAAAATATTTACTCGTGGATGGCGGTTTGCCAGGCTAATCAGTTCCCACACATTGATTCCCTGTTCGGCACAGATCAAGGAAAGTTCGTTGGCAAAAGCGATATTAACATCACGGAAGCTATTTTCTGTCAGCTTGCACATTTCCGCTGTTCTGGCATTGGTGATAACACATTCACCTTCAAGGAAGATATTGTACAGCTCACTCGCCCTGCGGGAAGATTTAGCTGTCATGCCCCCTACTACCCGATCATTTTTAATCAATTCCATCATCACTTGCCCGGGCAAAACACGCTCGGGGCAATAGGCGATATCAATATCTGAGTTTTCACCCACTTGTTGAGGGAATGAAAGGTCAGGACGTACCGCAGCTAACCATTCTGCCATCTGCTCAGTCGCACCAACGGGAGAAGTGGATTCCAAAATAACCAAATCCCCTTTTTTCAAGACAGGTGCTATTGATTCCGCCGCAGAACGCACGTAGGCCATATCGGGTTCATGCTCCCCTTTGAAGGGCGTCGGAACAGCAATCAAGAAAGCATCCGCAGTTTGTGGGATCGTCACGGCTTTCAAAAAGCCCTCTTCTACCGCAATTTTTACTACCTTATCCAAATCAGGTTCAACGATATGAATCGCACCACGGTTAATCGTTTCTACCGCATGTTGATTAACATCCACGCCAATAACCCTCTTTTGACGGGAGGCAAACGCCGCTGCGGTGGGCAAACCGATATAGCCCAAACCGATAACAGAAATTGTTTCAAAACTCATAATGTCACCTGATTTTTTCTCAATGCTTCAAGAATTCGCTGGCAAGCCCGGCCATCTCCATAAGGGTTATGGGCATGGCTCATTTGTTGGTAGGTGTTAACATCCATCAATAAACGTGTAACTTCCGCAACGATAGTTTGTGTTTCTGTTCCCACCAGCCGCACTGTCCCCGCATCAATCGCTTCAGGTCGTTCAGTGGTATCGCGCATAACTAAAACCGGTTTTCCCAGAGAAGGCGCTTCTTCCTGAATGCCTCCTGAATCGGTCAAGATTAAATAAGCATGATTCATCAAATAGACGAAGGGCAGATAATCCTGTGGTTTGATAAGGATAACGTTATCAATGTCATGCAAAATGCGCTTAACGGGTTCACTGACATTCGGGTTCAAATGAACCGGATAAACTATCTGGACATCAGGATGCGCCTTGGCAATCTGTGCCAATGCTTCACAAATACGCTCAAACCCTTTACCAAAATTTTCACGGCGATGACCTGTCACCAGGATCATTTTTTTATTGAGATTAAGGAAAGGATAAAGTTCAGCAAACTGCCCGTATATAGTTTCATCATTCATGATGCGATCACGCACTGATAGCAGGGCATCAATCACCGTATTGCCGGTAACAAAAATACGGTTTTCCACAATGGATTCTTTTAAGAGGTTATTCCGGGAATTTTCCGTCGGTGCAAAATGGTACATAGCCAAATGTCCGGCAATCTTACGGTTGGCTTCTTCCGGCCATGGAGAATAAAGATCCCCTGTTCTTAAGCCTGCTTCAACATGGCCTACCGGAATATGCTGATAGAAAGCAGCCAGACTCGTTGCCATGGTTGTTGTTGTGTCACCATGCACCAATACTACATCTGGTTTGAATTCTTCTAATACAGGCTTTATACCTTGCAGGATACGACATGTGATATCCGTCAGATCCTGCCCTTTTTGCATGATATTCAGATCAAAATCTGGCGTTATCCCAAACAGATGCAATACCTGATCCAGCATTTCCCTATGTTGAGCTGTGACACACACTTTTGCTTCAAAGGCAGTATCCATAGCCAACGCATGTACCAACGGGGCCATTTTAATGGCCTCCGGCCGAGTACCAAACACAGTCAACACTTTCACAGTGACTCTCTTATTTTGTCAATCATTGCAGATACTTCCAAGAATGGAACTCAAAAACCTGTCGTTTATTTTTACATACGGTTACTGATAGGAACTATCGGAGCGAGGACGTCTTACTAAAGCGACACCTGCACCAACCAACATGCCTACGGCTCCCCATAAAATCATCATGAAAGCACGGCGAGGACTGTCTCGGTTAACGGGTTCCTGCGGTGTTCTGAGATAGCGGTAAGTCAGAAAAGAATCCTGCAAAGTCGGACCGACATTCAATGTAGCCAGCATCGCGATATTTTGATCATAATCAATGCTGTAGTCGGGGCCTGTAGCTTCCAACGTTTCAATTTGGGCTTGCAGTAATGGTGTACCCAGCATAAACATTTTGGATTCAGGCAGTTCTTCGATAGGGATGTTTGTCTGATTACGATGAATGCCTTGCTTCTCAGCCACTTTCAGTGACTGCTGCAAGACATTCAATTCACGATTATATATTGCCTTTCCCACCATCTCCTGACGTTTCACCAACGCTTTCATTGACTGAGTCCGCGTCGCCCACGCCCCTTTAATTTCGTTGTTCAGATGAGTACTTGCCCGTTGGTTGGCGAATGCAATATATTGACGCAGAAGTTGATTGGCTTCAACGGCGGTTTCTGCTGTCAATTTGATACTGTCATTTGATGATGTTTTATCATCACTGCGCGTGATTTTAATATCGTTGATCAATTCATCCAACAATACAGCATCCGCTTTGACATGCCCTTCCTTGCGTTGCTTGTAATACTCAGAATGAAGCCAAAATTCACGACGGGTATCATACGCAGAAACCTGTGTCATGAATTCTTTGTATGCACCGTCTGGAATGGTTGGTAATTGCGCTTCTGGCGAAGCATTGATATGGGTATCCAAATTGCGCAGGAATTGTTGTTGCGAATAGTAGCTACCCAAATTATTCGTTGTCGGTAAGTCCACAATAGCGGTTGCGCTCCATTTTTGCTGCATCAGATAAGATGCACCCAGAGCGGCGGCAGCGAAAATGATTGCCAGTGCGATAATCCATATCTTTCCATGCCACAAAGCATAACACAGTGCCCGAATATCCAGTTCATGCTCTATAGCAGGTTGATCCTGTTTAGATTTCGTTTCTGAGTTTATCACTGCACAAAACCTCTTTGATTGTCGATGTCTTTAATGATGGCTTGCTGCCCGACGTATACGACGCTTACACCGTTTGATAAAACGGGCGACCTTCCACGCTCTTTTGATACAATAGCCATACAACATAAATGCAAGCAAAAATAGTGCCAACATCACCCATTCAGGAACAAAAATCAACCGTTCAGCAATTATTCCGATCGCTGCTAACAAAGCCGCCGCCAAAGTGATCAAAATAAATGCCTGACGAGATGTAAACCCAGAACGCATCATCAAATGGTGAATATGCTGACGATCTGCTGAAAACGGACTCATCCCCTTACGCAATCGGCGATACATAATAGCAACCATATCCATCAGTGGGATTGCAATAACCCACAATGCTGTCACAGGATTAATGGAATAGTGTTCCCCTTGAGTCGTTTCAGTCAGTAACCAAATAACAGTAAAACCAATTAAGGTACTCCCTGCATCCCCCATAAACACTTTAAAACGTTTTCCCAATAGGCCAAGGTTGAGGAAGATATAAGGTAAAATCCCAGCAATAAATGTAAAGCACCAAAACGCCAGTGCCATATTTCCATTTTCGTAAAGCAAAATTCCTAATGCACCAAATGAAACACAAGATACCCCCCCCAATAAACCATCAATACCATCCATCATATTGAAAGCGTTAATGGCAGCCCAGATAGCAAATAGAGTCACAATATAGCTGAATGGCCCCAGAATCATTTCCCATGGCCCGAATGCATGCCCCAGGCTATCAAGCTTTAGGCCAGCAAAATACATCATGCTAATGCCAACCAAGGCTTGGATAACTGCTCTAATCTTCACGCTGACATCAAACCGATCGTCTAGTATACCGACAAAAACCAGTATTCCTGCACAAGCCAAATATGGCCATTTGTGTGGGATAAACTCTTTTGTGATTGCAAACGCAAAACAAACACTAAAAAACAACGATATACCACCGACTAGAGGAATCAATCCTTGGTGACACTTACGGTAATTGGGCTTATCAACCAAACCTATATTTTTTGCGACCTTACGTGCCATAAACAAAAACGCGAATGAAAATATAAATATGTAAAAAATTTCGGCGCTCATCCTAGGAATATTCACAATAACAACTCTCTGCAAGATAACGATGTGCCATCTATTATCGATAGTCTTATAGATGCTTATGATTATTGATCTATAAGTTGGTATTCACAAAATAAGGAGTTCTACCATGCATAGAAAATCAACACATGGATAACGCTGTCATAGTTCGTGATCAATTACTGAATACTTGTAAGAAATTTACTTGGCATATACCCACTCGACCACATAAATAAGACATGCAAAATATGTGCCACCCCAGCCAAACACTGTGATAGTGTACAACCATAAAAAAACGCCACAAAACGTGGCGCTTAAGTTGTCACAGAAGGATATTTTTTATCGCAAAACTAAACTATGAACGTTTCATAAAGTCGAAGAACTCTTCGTTTGTTTTTGTCATAGCCAGTTTGTTGATAAGGAATTCCATCGCGTCGATTTCACCCATCGGATGAATAATCTTGCGTAAGATCCACATCTTCTGAAGCTCATCCTGTGTAGTGAGCAGCTCTTCTTTACGAGTCCCAGAACGGTTGTAATCAATAGCTGGGAAGACACGTTTTTCCGCAATCTTACGGGACAGGTGCAATTCCATATTACCTGTACCTTTAAATTCTTCGTAAATAACCTCATCCATCTTGGAGCCAGTATCAACCAGCGCAGTCGCAATGATGGTCAGGCTACCACCTTCTTCGACGTTACGTGCAGCACCAAAGAAACGTTTTGGACGATGCAGGGCATTCGCATCCACCCCCCCCGTCAAAACTTTACCGGAAGCAGGAACCACAGTGTTATATGCACGAGCCAGACGGGTAATGGAATCCAGCAGGATAATAACGTCTTTTTTGTGTTCAACCAGACGTTTTGCCTTTTCAATCACCATTTCAGCCACTTGCACATGGCGGGAAGCCGGTTCATCAAAGGTTGAAGCAATCACTTCGCCTTTTACCAGACGCTGCATTTCGGTGACTTCTTCTGGACGCTCATCAATCAGCAAAACCATCAGCACGCAATCTGGGTAGTTATGAGCGATGTTAGCCGCAATATTTTGCAGCAGCATGGTCTTACCCGCTTTTGGTGGGGCAACAATCAGGCCACGCTGACCACGACCAATCGGCGCTGCCAGATCCAGAACACGAGCTGTCAAATCTTCAGTAGAGCCATTACCGCGTTCCATACGCAAGCGGTTGTTAGCATGGAGTGGCGTCAGGTTTTCAAACAGGATTTTACTGCGGGCGTTTTCAGGTTTGTCAAAGTTGACTTCATTAACTTTCAACAGGGCAAAATAGCGTTCACCTTCTTTTGGTGGGCGGATTTTCCCTGAAATGGTATCACCGGTACGGAGGTTAAAGCGGCGGATTTGACTAGGAGAAACGTAGATATCATCAGGACCTGCAAGGTAAGAACTGTCTGCGGAGCGGAGGAAACCAAATCCATCCTGCAATATCTCCAGCACACCATCTCCGAAAATATCCTCTCCGCTTTTCGCATGCTGTTTGAGAATAGAGAAAATGATGTCCTGCTTACGCATACGAGCCAGGTTTTCCAGCCCCATATTTTCGCCGAGAGTAATCAACTCAGATACCGGCGTATTCTTTAATTCGGTAAGATTCATAATGGTGGGTTCTTTAACTCGGGGTATATCTCGAACTATGAACGTGAATGGTATGGCAGCATTATTGATGCCTGTTTATTTGTACCAGAAACGAATAAGACCTTCTAACATATTAAATTATATTACAAGGTAGTAGTTTGAAGTACTCAGATTGATTTCAAATAAAGCTGACAAACTGTCAAAACTATCTTCTAACTACCTATGTGTGCCATATGTTATAACTATCTATAATGTAAATACAATTCTATAATGCAAACACCATTAAAGTTCAACAGTGGGCACTATTTCAGCATACACATCTTCCAGCATAAATTTTTTTGACATAAGCACTGTTAGCAGATTCTATACCTAACACCTAGCATGGAAAGGGGAAGGCTTGGCATAAAAATGCCTAGGATAAAAACACCCTGTTTAAAGATGTTCAGCATCAGAACGCTATGAGTGTACCAAGCTATATACTGAATTAATCGTATATAGACTCAGAGATTTTACCAAATGCGATATGCCATCAGATACTTCAGGTGACCCAGAGATAACAGATTTATCAGACACTACAAATTGTTTAGTATGCAACACGCTTAATGTCAACTCTTTATACCAGTAAAAATTTAACCAATAAACTTTTATATCGAATAAAGCGTTAGCTCAAGCGAAACTTCATACAAGCACATGGCCGCTAACTTATCATGCTTCGTAACGGACGTCTAGCGGTCAATGAGATAAATCATCTCATACGTCAAACGTCCGTAATTACTGTGACCTGATTCTAAATTATAGGTGTGGTTCCAAAAACTCTTTCAGTTGAGTTTTTGACAAAGCGCCCACTTTTACGGCAACCTTTTCTCCACCTTTAAACAGAATCAGAGTTGGAATACCACGAATACCGTATTCTGGTGCTGTTGCTGGGTTATCATCAATGTTCAGCTTGCCAACGGTCAGTTTTCCTTCGTATTCTGTGGCAATCTCATCCAGAATAGGGGCTATCATTTTGCAAGGACCGCACCATTCAGCCCAGAATTCAACGAGAACTGGACCTTGTGCTTTCAAAACATCGTTTCCAAAGCCAGCATCAGTCAGAGAAATAATATTCGCACTCATTTTTTGCTCCAAAAATAAAATCTTTTACAGTGTAAGTGTACATGAACCAACATAAGGGTGTCTTTATTTCAGCGGATACACTTTCTTAAAGCAATAGTTAACTGATATTCTACCATACTATGAGCAAAACACATTTGACAGAAAAGAAGTTTTCCGACTTCGCATTGCACCCAAAAGTCCTAGAAGCCCTTGAAAAAAAAGGGTTTTCCAACTGCACGCCGATACAGGCGCTAACATTGCCTTTAACTGTCGAAGGCCGAGATGTTGCGGGGCAAGCACAAACCGGAACGGGCAAGACGCTGGCATTTTTGGCGTCTACTTTTAATTACTTATTGACTCATCCTGCGAAGAGAGAGCGTAAAACTAATCAGCCAAGAGCACTGATTATGGCACCTACTCGTGAATTAGCGGTTCAAATATACTCTGACGCAGAAGAATTGGCGCAAGTCACTGGGTTGAAAATGGGTCTTGCCTACGGTGGCGATGGCTATGATAAACAGCTTAAGGTTCTGGAAGCGGGCGTCGATATCGTCATTGGCACAACAGGGCGTTTAATCGATTACGCAAAACAAGGCCATATCCATCTTGGCGCCATTCAAGTTATTGTCCTTGATGAAGCGGATCGCATGTATGACCTGGGCTTTATCAAAGATATTCGCTGGTTGTTCCGCCGACTCCCCGCAGTCACAGAAAGAATGAATTTGCTGTTTTCCGCAACTCTCTCTTATCGAGTGCGTGAACTGGCTTTTGAGCAGATGAATAATCCTGAATATGTGGAAGTGGAACCGCTGCAAAAAACAGGGCACCGCATTAAGGAAGAGCTATTTTATCCCTCCAACGAAGAAAAAATGCGTTTGTTACAGACTCTGCTGGAAGAAGAGTGGCCTGATCGCTGCATTATTTTTGCCAATACCAAACACCGTTGTGAAGATATCTGGGCCCATTTGGCTGCTGATGGTCATCGGGTTGGGTTGCTGACGGGTGATGTTGCACAGAAAAAACGTCTGCGTGTTCTTGAAGAATTCAGTATGGGCAATCGGGACATTCTGGTTGCCACGGATGTTGCCGCCCGTGGACTGCATATCCCATCGGTGACACATGTATTTAACTATGATCTCCCCGATGACTGTGAAGATTATGTTCACCGGATTGGCCGGACAGGCCGTGCTGGAGAAAGTGGCCATTCTATCAGCCTGGCGTGTGAAGAGTATGCGCTGAACTTACCGGCCATTGAAGAATATATTCAGCACCAGATACCTGTTAGCAAATATAACAGTGATGCATTACTGAAAGATTTGCCAGTACCTAAGCGCCGTAATCGCACCCGCTCAGGGGGACACCCTCGGCGTACCGGCGTACCACGCCGTGGCAATACAACACGTAACAGTAAGCGCCCAGGCTAAAATGACGCAATGCTGAAACAACACAAGCCGGAATAAATACTATGCTGAGTGCTTCTTCGCTTTATGCGGCTATTGATTTAGGCTCAAACAGTTTTCATATGCTGGTCATCCGTAAAGTATCCGGCAGCATTCAAGTCGTTACTCGCATCAAACGCAAAGTCAGGCTGGCTGCCGGATTAGATAAAAATAATCATTTATCACAACAGGCAATGGAACGGGGATGGCAGTGCTTGCGCCTCTTTTCCGAATATTTGCAGGATATTCCTGCCTCACAGATCCGCGTTGTTGCTACCGCAACCTTGAGGCAGGCAAAAAATTCAGATGAATTTACTAGAAAGGCCTCAGAAATATTAGGCAAATCTGTTCATGTGATCAGCGGCGAAGAAGAGGCTCAACTCATTTATCAAGGTGTCTCTCACACGACTGGCGGGTCTGAAAAGCGGCTTGTCGTCGATATTGGTGGTGCCAGTACCGAATTGGTAACAGGTGTTGGAGCCAAAACCACCCAGCTTTTCAGCCTTGAAATGGGCTGTGTTACCTGGCTGGAACGTTATTTCAATGATCGCCGCCTGACAGCAGAAAACGTTGCCAGCGCAGAAGCTGCTGCCCACGATATTCTCAGCCCTGTTGCCTCTCAGCTGCTCGGGCAAGGCTGGAACATTTGCGTAGGAGCTTCCGGCACAGTACAAGCCTTGCAGGAAATCATGCTTGCCCAAGGTATGGATGAATTGATCACCCTACCCAAACTCCAGCAGCTTAAACATCAGGCGATTGAATGCGGCAAGCTGGAAGAGTTGGAAATTGATGGGCTGACACTGGAACGGGCGTTGGTTTTTCCAAGCGGATTGGCAATCTTAATCGCTATTTTTCAGGCATTGAATATCGAAAGTATGATACTGGCAGGCGGCGCACTCCGTGAAGGTCTGGTTTACGGGATGCTGGATGTGCCGATTGAGCAGGATATTCGGGCAAGAACCCTGTGCAATATTCAGCATCGCTTTCAACTGGATATTGAGCAGTTACAGCGTGTCAAACAGTTAGCCGAAAACTTTTGCCAACAAGTTGCCAAGTCATGGAAATTGGACGAACGTTGTCGCGAGTTATTGGCTGGCGCCTGTTTGCTCCATGAAATAGGCCTGTTCATTGACTTTCGTCAGGGACCTGCACATTCCGCTTATTTGATAAGCCACTTGGATCTGCCTGGTTATACGCCAGCCCAAAAACGACTGTTGGCTACGCTATTGAGAAATCAAAGCGGCCCGGTGGATTTAGCATCGTTCAGTCAGCAAAATGCTGTGCCATTGATACAGGCACAGCGGTTATGTCGTTTATTGCGTCTGGCCATTATTTTCGCTCACCGTCGGCGGGATGACACTTTGCCAACATTACGATTACAGGCGGAAAATGAAACGCTCATTATCACCTTGCCTTATCAATGGCAGATAAAACACCCACTCAGAGCGGCAGCATTACAGCAAGAAATGAAGTGGCAGAGTTATGTCCAATGGCTGTTGTTACTTGAGGAGCAAAATAACGCTCGCCCAGGCTGAAGTTTTTACTTTATTCCCCTGCTATTATCCATAAATGCAGGGGAATATTATCGTACTATTTATTATTGTCGGTTTTCAGCCCAAGTCCCAGACGGGATTTAATATCGGCAAGGCGCGATTGCCCCTGTATCATCCTTTCCTCTGCGCTCATCACTCTCTTACCTTGTGGCCAATCCAAGTCATCCTGTGGCAATTCAAGCAAGAATCGGCTCGGTTCTGGACGGATAAGTTCACCAAACTGACGACGCTCTTTGCTGAGAGTAAAAAAAAGCTCTCTCCGCGCACGCGTAATGCCGACATAAGCCAAACGACGCTCTTCCTCAATGTTATCTTCATCAATGCTGCTCTGGTGTGGTAACAAACCTTCTTCCATACCCACCAAAAAAACATAGGGAAACTCCAGCCCCTTGGAAGCATGTAGCGTCATTAACTGAACTTGATCCAGCTCTTCATCTTCCTCGCCTCTCTCCAGCATATCCCGCAACGTAAAACGCGCCACAACTTGAGAAAGGGACATTGGCTCATTCAAGTCATCGCCTTCAAGCATTCCACTCATCCAAGTGAAAAGTTGGTTGACGTTCTTCATTCTCATTTCAGCCGCTTTTGGGCTGGGGGAAGTATCATATAACCAGCTTTCGTAATCCATGCCGCGCAGTAAGTCTCTCACCGCCAGCAATGGCTCCCGCTCCGCCTGACGAGCTATTTCATCCATCCAGTGGGTAAAGCGCTGTAATGCCGCCAAACCACGTCCTGTTAAATGCTGTTCCAGTCCAAGATCAAAACTGGCTTGATATAAGCTCTTGCTACGCCCATTCGCCCATTCGCCCAATTTCTGGATCGTCACTGCACCGATTTCTCGCCGGGGTGTATTGACGATACGTAAAAACGCACTGTCATCCTCAGGATTGGTCAACACACGCAAATAAGAGAGCAAATCTTTAATTTCAGGCCGGGAAAAGAATGATGTGCTCCCTGAAATTCGGTAGGGGATGCGGTTTTGCATCAACATTTTTTCGAAGATACGGGATTGGTGATTACCGCGATATAAAATAGCGTAATCTTTATAGTCCGTTTTATTAATAAAGTGATGAGCGATCAACTCTCCCACCACACGTTCAGCTTCATGATCCTCATTATTCGCTTCAATCACCCTGAGCGGATCACCATACCCCAACTCAGAAAAAAGTTTTTTCTCAAAAACATGAGGATTGTTGGCTATCAGAATATTCGCCGCTTTCAGTATCCGCCCGGATGAACGGTAATTCTGTTCCAGCTTAATCACATTCAACTGCGGGAAATCGTCTTTCAATAAGATCAAATTCTGTGGACGGGCACCACGCCATGAGTAAATAGATTGATCATCATCACCAACCACGGTAAAACGGGCGCGATTACCCACCAATAATTTCACCAGTTGATATTGACTGGTATTCGTATCCTGATATTCATCCACCAGCAAGTAGCGAATTTTATTCTGCCAACGCGCCCTCACTTCCTCATCATGCATTAACAGCAATGTTGGTTTAGTAATCAGATCATCAAAATCGAGAACATGACAACTATTCAGGTGCAAATCATAACGACGGTAACACTCTGCAAACTGGTGTTCCTGCGCTGAACGTGCCATCCTCATTACGTGTTCTGGCGACATTAGGTCATTCTTCCAGTTAGAGATACTCGATATCAGTTTCTGTAGCAGATCCTTATCTTCTTGCAACAAATCCGCTGTCAGATCTTTCAACAAAGCCATCTGATCTTGATCATCAAACAATGAAAAATTGCTTTTCATGCCCAGTGCTTTGTATTCACGTTTAACGATCTCCAAACCCAGCGTATGGAAAGTCGAGATCATTAACCCCCGGGTTTCCTTACGTCCCAAAGTTTGTGCAACACGTTCTTTCATCTCCCGTGCCGCCTTATTAGTAAAAGTAACTGCCGCAATATGGCGGGCCTGATAACCACAGGTACGGATCAGGTGGGCAATTTTATTGGTGATCACTCGAGTCTTGCCAGAGCCGGCACCGGCCAAAACCAGGCAAGGACCCGTTACAAATTCAACCGCTTGTTGTTGGTTTGGATTTAATCGCATATTGTTTCGAACACTATATCAATTTTAATTCTACTGTAATTAAAATACATAAAATCTATTTAACTACACTAATGTTATAAGGGCCAATTACGCTTATATACCCAATAGATTTCAAGTTAGGGCTTGAAAGATAAAGGGAATCAAAGAGGATGTAATATGCTACGTAAGACAGGTTTTTTCTTTGATGAACTCTGTTTCTGGCACAACTCTGGATTATCACACGTTTTGACATTTCCTGTTGGAGGATGGGTACAACCGCCCAACGGGGCAGGACATGCAGAATCACCGGAAACAAAACGCAGAATGAAAAGCTTAATGGATGTTTCCGGTTTAAGCCATTCGTTGCAACTGCGTCGTGCTGAACCTCTTGATGACGCAACGCTAGGGCTAGTTCACACCGAAGATTATTTACAGCGCTTTAAGTCCATAAGTGATAATGGCGGAGGAATGTTAGGTTCTGAAGCACCAATAGGGCAAGGCAGTTATGAAATTGCCAAATTATCCGCCGGACTCGCTTATGCGGCAGTAAAAGCCGTGTTACAAGGTGAACTGGATAACGCCTACAGTCTTTCCCGTCCCCCCGGTCACCATTGCCTGCCAGATCAAGCAATGGGATTCTGTTTCCTGGCCAATATTGCTCTTGCCATAGAGCATGCCAAAGCGCAGCTTGGGGTTGGACGAGTCGCAGTCATTGACTGGGATGTTCACCACGGTAATGGAACCCAACATATCTTCTGGGAACGTGATGATGTTCTGACCATTTCATTGCATCAAGATGGCTGCTATCCCGAAAGCTATAGTGGTGAGGAAGATATCGGCGCTGGCAAAGGGGAAGGTTTCAATATCAACATCCCACTGATGGCAGGCGCTGGGCACAACAATTATCTTTATGCTATGGATAGCATTGTGCTTCCTGCATTGCGACGTTATCAACCCGAGTTGATTATCATTGCCTGCGGCTATGATGCCAATGCGTTTGATCCGCTGGCACGAATGCAGTTGCATAGTGATAGCTTCCGTGAAATGACCCGCAAGGTACAGCAAACAGCCGATGAGCTGTGCCATGGTAAATTAGTTATGGTTCACGAGGGGGGGTATTCCGAAGCCTATGTGCCTTTCTGTGGGCTAGCTGTCATGGAGGAATTAAGTGGTGTGCGCACGAAAGTCAACGATCCGGCTTTGAATATGCTCCAATCGCAACAACCGAAAGAACGGTTTGAAACATTTCAACGACAAGTCATTGATGAATTGAAACTGACATTCAGCCTGTAAGAATTAAAGATCTCCTGCCCGATAAAATAACTTCGGGCAGGATAAATAGAATGTTAACCACCGACTGCAATGCGTTTCATATCCGTCATATAACCACGCAAAGTACGGCCGATAACTTCAATAGGATGGTTACGGATAGCTTCATTTACATCACGTAACTGCGCATTATTGATGCTACGATCTGCAACTGCTTTTCCTAAATCCCCGGCTTGCAGAGTTGCCATGAATTGCTCTTTCAGCAACGGAACAGCGACGTATGAGAACAGATAGTTACCATATTCCGCCGTATCAGAAATGACCACGTTCATTTCATACAGGCGTTTGCGAGCAATGGTATTCGCAATTAACGGCAGTTCATGCAAAGATTCATAATAAGCAGACTCTTCGATAATGCCAGTATCTACCATCGTTTCGAATGCCAGTTCTACTCCGGCTTTAACCATTGCCACCATCAGGACGCCATGATCAAAGTATTCCTGTTCACTGATATGCTCTGAGTAATCTGGGTAATTTTCAAATGATGTCTTACCGGTTTCTTCACGCCAGGTCAGCAAGTTTTTATCGTCATTTGCCCAGTCAGCCATCATTGTGGAAGAGAATTTACCAGAAATGATGTCATCCATATGTTTCTGGAACAACGGAGTCAAAATGGTTTTCAATTGTTCAGACAGGGCATAAGCGCGCAATTTCGCTGGATTGGAAAGACGATCCATCATCAATGTAATGCCGCCCTGTTTCAGCGCTTCGGTAACCGTTTCCCAACCAAATTGAATTAATTTTCCGGCATAACCTGGCTCGATACCATCCGCAACCAGTTGGTCATAGCACAACAAAGAACCCGCCTGTAACATGCCACACAGAATGGTCTGTTCTCCCATCAAGTCAGATTTAACTTCTGCGACAAAGGAAGATTCCAGTACGCCCGCCCGATGCCCCCCGGTTGCGGCAGCCCATGCTTTCGCTATCGCCATTCCTTCGCCTTTTGCATCATTTTCTGGATGTACAGCAATCAGAGTGGGTACACCGAATCCACGCTTATACTCTTCACGCACTTCCGTACCCGGACATTTAGGCGCAACCATCACAACGGTGATATCTTTGCGTATCTGTTCCCCCACTTCAACGATGTTAAAACCGTGGGAATAGCCCAGTGCGGCCCCTTCTTTCATCAAAGGTTGCACGGCCTGAACCACTGTGGAATGCTGCTTGTCTGGCGTCAGGTTGATAACCAAATCAGCCTGTGGCACTAACGCTTCATAAGTGCCAACTTTGAAACCATTTTCGGTTGCTTTACGCCATGATGGTCGTTTTTCATCAATCGCTTCTTTACGCAAGGCATAGGCAATATCTAAACCAGAATCACGCATATTCAGACCCTGGTTTAGCCCTTGCGCACCACAACCGATGATCACCACTTTCTTGCCTTTCAAATACCCTGCTTCGTCAGCAAATTCTTCCCGCGCCATAAAGCGGCATTTGCCTAACTGCGCCAATTGTTGACGCAAATTCAACGTATCAAAATAATTAGCCATGGTGACTCCGATATAATAATGAGGTGTGAGGTCGTTTGCATAGAAACAATATATGACATGCAAGCCATTGCTGAAATTGATATATTAACAAGACTATATTGCAGTTTATGCAACAAACTTTTTCACGGCAAATAACCTCTGAATAAAGGGCCAAAAAACGATGGATCTACGTGATTTAAAACTGTTTTTACACCTTGCGGAAAGTTGTCATTTTAGCCGTTCAGCCAAAGCCATGCATGTCAGCCCATCCACACTTTCACGCCAGATCCAGCGCCTTGAAGAATTATTGGGGCATCCGCTTTTTCTGCGGGATAACCGGACAGTAAAATTGACCTCAGCCGGTGAACAATTCAAACAATTTGCCCAACAAACTCTCCTGCAATATAAACAACTACAGCATTCATTAAACCACCAAAGCCCATCACTCACGGGAGAGTTACGTCTATTCTGTTCAGTCACGGCGGCGTATAGCCATCTTCCACAAGTACTGGATAAATTTCGGGCAGAACATCCCTTGGTGGAAATTAAACTGACAACAGGAGATGCTGCTGATGCCGTCGATAAAGTTCAATCCGATGCGGCAGATTTGGGGATTGCTGGTAAGCCAGAGAGGCTGCCTGATAATGTCAGTTTTACTAAAATAGGCGAAGTACCACTGGTATTGATTGCCCCGACTCTGCCTTGCACCGTGAGAAATCTCGCTACCCAGGAACACCCCGACTGGAATAATATCCCTTTTATCCTGCCTGAGCATGGGCCTTCCCGCAAGCGCATTGAACTGTGGTTCCGGCGGCATAAGATCCTGCACCCCGTCATTTACGCGACAGTTTCCGGCCATGAAGCGATTGTTTCTATGGTAGCACTAGGTTGTGGGATTGCACTGATCCCTACGGTTGTTGTCGAAAATAGCCCTGAACCTGTGCGTAACCGTATTTCACTGCTGGAAAATATTGCACTGGTCGAGCCATTTGAATTAGGTGTCTGTGCGTTGAGTAAACGTTTGAACGAACCGTTGATTAAGGCTTTTTGGGAACTATTGTAGTCTGACAATCGTTATTATCTGGATATATAAAAAATAAAATCAGCAAAATAGCCGCCTTTTCATACTCGATAAACTTCAAGTTGCAATCCGCAAGACGACGCGAGGCCTTATATTTCCCCGCTGTGCAGGGAAATATAACACGCATCTTGCAGTGGGATTGGTATAGAAGATATTCTGCTGTTTATTTAATTGATTTATTATTAAGTCAGAAATAATTTAAATGAAGGATTACCGGTTTCATCATGATATTCATAGCCTAGCGCATCCAAATGGCTATCAAAACACACTTCTGGCCCTGCAAGCTCAAAGGCAGCCAATACTCGCCCATAATCCGTGCCGTGACTGCGGTAATGAAACAGGGTGATATTCCAATGCGTCCCTAATGTTTGCAAAAATTTCAGTAAAGCCCCCGGAGATTCAGGAAAGGCAAAACTAAACAATCGCTCCTGCAATGGCTTGGATGGCCTGCCACCGATCATATAACGAACATGCAGCTTTGCCATTTCATCATCCGTAAAATCAGCAACTTGATATCCCGATGCGTTTAACTCTTCAATAATTTCACGACGTTCGCTATTTCCCCGGCTCAATCTGATCCCCATAAAAATACAGGCTTGGTTGGGATCGGTTGCATCCGAATAACGATAGCTAAATTCAGTTACGACACGAGTACCCAGTATCTGGCAAAACTGTAAGAAACTCCCCTTTTGTTCAGGGATCGTCACCGCCAGCAAGGCTTCGCGTTGCTCTCCAAGTTCACAGCGTTCTGAAACGTAACGCAACCCATGAAAATTCACATTAGCCCCAGAAAGAATATGTGCCAGCCGTTCTCCCTGAATCTGGTGTTGCTGGACATATTTCTTCAAGCCTGCCAGTGCCAGCGCACCGGAAGGTTCTGCAACCGCCCTGACATCTTCAAAGATATCTTTCATGGCCGCACAGATAGCATCGCTGTCTACGGTAATGACATCATCGACATATTGCTGGCATAAGCGAAACGTTTCGTCGCCAATGCGTTTAACCGCAACACCTTCCGCGAATAATCCCACTCTTGGCAAATCGACCGGATGCCCTGCTTCCAGTGCGGCTTTCAAACAGGCAGAATCCTCGGCTTCCACACCAATGATCTTCATTTCAGGTACAAGCTGTTTGATGAGAACAGCAACCCCTGCAATCAATCCGCCGCCGCCAACCGGAACAAAGATACGATCAAGATGAACATCCTGCTGTAGCAACTCCATTGCCAGTGTCGCCTGACCTGCAATCACGACAGGATGGTCAAAGGGTGGAACGAAGGTGTAACCATGCGCTTTTGCCATCTCAATGGCTTTTGCCTTCGCTTCATCAAAGTTCGTACCATGCAATAGAACCTCGCCACCAAAACTGCGAACTGCATCGACTTTGATATCCGCTGTCGCTATCGGCATGACAATGGTGGCTTTTATGCCAACCTTATTGGCCGATAATGCAACACCTTGCGCATGGTTACCCGCTGAAGCCGTGATCACACCTTTGCTTTTTTGCTCTTCCGTCAAACCCGCAATCATCGCGTACGCACCGCGCAATTTGAAACTATGTACCAACTGGCGATCTTCCCGTTTAACCAAAATCGTATTGCCTAAACGTACAGAGATTTTTTTCATTTCCTGTAAGGGAGTGACTTGAGCAATATCATAAACTGGCGCACTCAATGCCGCCTTGAGATATTCCGCCCCCTTGGGTTCAGTATTCAGAGGATAAACCGCCACAATCAACCCCCCAGTTTGGTTTTATCACGCACAGCGCCTTTGTCAGCGCTGGTCGCTAATGAAGCATAAGCCCGTAATGCCAAAGAAACCTGACGTTCACGGGACTTAGGTGTCCACGCCTTATTTCCGCGAGATAATTCAGCCTGTGTACGATCAGCCAGTTCTGTTTCCACCACATCTAACTGAATTGTACGGTTCGGAATATCAATATTGATGAAATCGCCATCATGAATCAGGCCAATCAAGCCACCATTTGCCGCTTCTGGAGAGACGTGCCCAATAGATAATCCCGATGTTCCGCCTGAGAAACGTCCATCCGTAATCAATGCACAACTTTTTCCCAATCCCATCGATTTCAGATAGGTGGTGGGATAGAGCATCTCTTGCATCCCTGGGCCACCTTTCGGCCCTTCATAGCGAATAACCACTACGTCGCCTGCGACGACTTTTCCACCGAGAATGGCTTCTACTGCATCCTCCTGGCTCTCGTAAACTTTGGCTGAACCACGGAAAGTCAGGATTTCTTTGTCAACGCCTGCTGTTTTCACAATGCAGCCATCTCTTGCTATGTTGCCGAATAAAACAGCCAACCCACCATCCTGACTGTAAGCATGAGTCAGTTCACGAATACATCCCGCTGCGCGATCGGTATCTAACGATGGCCAACGACAATCTTGTGAGAAGGCTTGCGTGGTGCGAATTCCGGCTGGCCCCGCTGCATACATCCGCTGAATATTTTCATCTTTGGTCAGCATGATGTCGTACTGGGCCAATGTTTGGGGCAAATCCAAACCCAAAACATTTTTCACATCACGATGCAAAAGCCCTGCGCGATCAAGCTCACCAAGAATGCCAAACACACCGCCAGCGCGATGGACATCTTCCATATGATATTTCTGGGTGCTCGGCGCCACTTTACATAAATGCGGCACCTGACGAGACAAACGATCAATATCCGTCACCGTGAAGTCAACTTCAGCTTCTTGCGCTGCGGCCAACAAATGCAAAACGGTGTTAGTCGAACCGCCCATTGCAATATCCAATGTCATGGCATTTTCAAAGGCCGCTTTGGTCGCAATACTACGCGGGAGAGCGCTATTATCATCTTGCTCATAATAACGCTTAGTCAGTTCGACAATGCGTTTACCGGCATTGATAAACAGGGTTTTACGATCAGCATGGGTCGCTAGCAGTGAGCCATTACCTGGCTGCGAAAGTCCAAGCGCTTCGGTCAAACAATTCATCGAATTCGCCGTAAACATACCTGAGCAGGAACCACACGTTGGACAGGCAGAACGTTCGATTTGCTCGCTCTGTTCATCACTGACATTTGGATTGGCACCCTGAATCATGGCATCGACCAAATCCAGTTTGATCAGTTGATCGGATAATCGCGTCTTACCCGCTTCCATTGGACCACCAGAAACAAAAATAACCGGAATATTTAAGCGCAAAGAGGCCATCAACATGCCCGGTGTGATTTTGTCGCAGTTGGAAATACATACCATAGCATCAGCACAGTGGGCATTGACCATGTACTCCACTGAGTCAGCAATCAACTCCCGCGAAGGTAACGAATAGAGCATTCCACCATGCCCCATTGCGATTCCATCATCAACAGCGATGGTATTAAACTCTTTCGCAACGCCTCCTGATGCCTCAATCTGTTCTGCCACCAGCTTGCCGAGATCACGCAAATGTACATGCCCTGGCACGAACTGCGTGAATGAGTTAACAACTGCAATGATAGGCTTTCCAAAATCTGCATCAGTCATACCCGTGGCTCGCCATAAGGCACGGGCTCCCGCCATATTGCGGCCATGAGTCGTCGTGGCAGAACGGTATTTAGGCATTGTTTTCACTCCCATGTCAGTCTTATCAATTAATAGCTTCAGCAATCAAAACAGGCGGGGAACGACCGCCTGTTGAGTTTTATATTTTTTATTAAGGATTAATCGGATCCAACCAACCCCATTTATCTTCTGTCGTACCATCAAATAAGCCAAAGAACGCGCTTTGGATTTTTTTAGTGATGGGACCACATTTGCCGATACCCACCTGAATACCATCTACACTACGAACTGGTGTGATCTCCGCAGCCGTTCCTGTCATGAATACTTCATCCGCTAAATAAAGTGATTCACGAGAAAGTGCCTGTTCACGAACTTCCAGCCCAAGATCCTGTGCCAACTTGATGATGGCATCACGCGTGATCCCCGGCAGGGCAGATGAAGTAAATGGCGGTGTGAATAGAACGCCATCCTTCACTTCAAACAGGTTTTCGCCCGCACCTTCTGAAATATAACCATGAACATCCAGTGCAATCCCTTCCTGATAACCATGACGCCGCGCTTCACTTCCCACCAACAAAGAAGAGAGGTAGTTGCCGCCTGCTTTTGCACCTGTAGGAATTGTGTTTGCTGCCATGCGATTCCATGAAGAAACCATTGCATCAATGCCCTGATCCAAGGCTTCCTCACCAAGATAAGCTCCCCACGGAAAAGCAGCAATGATAACGTCTGTTTTATAACCAGCAGGTGGGTTCACTCCCATGCCAACATTACCGATAAATACCAATGGGCGAATATAAGCACTGACCAATTTATTTTTACGCAGCGTTTCACGGCAGGCCTCCATTAATTCGTCCACACTTTGACTGACTGGAAAACGGTAAATCTTGGCTGAGTCACGCAAGCGCTGCATATGTTCACGATGACGAAAAACAACGGGCCCTTTATGGGAATCATAGCAACGGATCCCTTCAAATACCGAAGTACCATAATGTAAGGCATGGGACATAACGTGAACTTTAGCCTCTGCCCACGGCACCATTTCCCCATTGAACCATATATAATCAGCTTGCTTTGTCATTCTCAGTTTTCCTTCAAGGGCGCATTAGGCGCTTATTAATCGTGATTCTTTGTGTTTGATCTCAACACCCGCAACATCCACCAATTTCAGCAATTGGGAAAAAAGTAAATTAACTGGACGTTGGCTAGACACGGTGAGTTCAATATTTACATTATCATTATCATTATCTGTTATATGATCCATATTCAATGCGCATATCTGAAATCCTCGGTGACGGATAACCCTCAAAATCCGCTCCAAAATCTCAGGACAAAACCGCGCCTTAATAGCAAGTTGATGCTGTATCATAATGATTTCTCCAACATGGTTTCGTTGCCTGCACCTGGTGGAACCAATGGCCAGACATTCTCTAATTCATCAATAGACACATGTAATAAATACGCGCCCTCGCTGTTGAACAAAGCATCCAATGCTTCATCCACTTGTGCTTTGTCAGTCACTCTCTGTCCCGGAATACCAAATGCCTGCGCCAACGTAAGAAAATCAGGATTATCAGTTAAGATCGTTTCGCTATAACGTTTGTCAAAAAACAACTCTTGCCACTGGCGAACCATACCCAATCGTTGGTTATCCAATAAGATCAGTTTAACCGGCAATTGCTTGCGTTTAATCGTGCCCAATTCCTGAACATTCATCATGAAGGAGCCATCTCCAGATATGCAGATAACCATATCGTCAGGACGAGCCATCTGGGCACCAATCGCCGCCGGAATACCGAATCCCATTGTGCCTAATCCACTTGATGTGATGAAATTTTCTGGCTGACTAAAAGTCATGTGTTGAGCAGCCCACATCTGATGCTGTCCAACATCGGTTGTGATAACCGTACTGGACGAAGCACGTTCAGAAACCTGCTTCAACAGTAACGGAGCATAAATATTTTCACCCTGATAGTCATAACGCCATGCATGTTCGTTTTTTAATTGTTTGATTTTTTGCTGCCAGGCTTGGATAGATAAAGGTTGTTGTAAATGAGGCAATAGGGTTTTTAAATCACCCAATAATGACACATGGGTTTGACGTAATTTATTGAATTCAACGGGATCAATATCCACATGAATCACTTTGGCATGAGGGGCAAAAGTATTCAGCTTCCCTGTAACACGGTCATCAAAACGCGCTCCGACAGCCATTAACAAATCACAAGATTGAACGGCAAGGTTAGCGGCTTTAGTACCATGCATCCCTAACATTCCCAAATAACATTCATGTTCAAAATCTGCCGCTCCCAATCCTTTCAATGTAGAAACAACGGGAATACCCGTTTCAGAGACAAAATTGCGCAACTCAGGAACAGCACCAGACATGCCAACCCCTCCACCCACGTACAAAATAGGTTTCCGAGATGAAACTAACAATTGACGGGCCAACTCAATCTTTTGTTTTGGGAGAGAAAATTTAGGGGATGTCGGTATTAAATAGGGGGCAAAGTCACTTTGGCCTAACTGAATATCTTTGGGTAAATCAACCAGAACAGGGCCTGGGCGACCACTCATGGCAATCGAGAAAGCATCGGCCATGATTTGGGGTAATTTTTCCAGAGAATCAACAAGAAAGCTGTGCTTTGTACAAGAAAGAGACATTCCCAGTATATCGATTTCCTGAAAGGCATCCGTCCCTATAAATTCAGAACTTACCTGTCCGGTAATCGCGACAACAGGAACAGAATCCAATAATGCGTCAGCCAATCCCGTGATTAAGTTTGTTGCTCCTGGCCCTGATGTCGCGATGCAAACGCCCGGCTTGCCACTTGCCCTCGCATAGCCAATTGCTGCCATAGCGGCTCCTTGTTCATGGCGACATAAAATGTGCTCAACACCGCCATCATACAGCGCGTCATAAACAGGCATGATGGCGCCACCTGGATAACCAAAAACTTTTTCAATTCCCTGTTTTCGTAATGCCTCTACAACCGATTGTGCCCCGTTCATTGCCGTTTCCCCTGTTATGTTTACCTTGCCATTGGCTGTTGTGATGTTTTGTTACTTCTGCGTGTCTAACCCAGTATCAGGCCTAAAAAAAACCCCCGCGCCTTTCGGTGCGGGGGTTTTTGGAATCTGGCTGTTCTTCTGTCTAAGCCGTTCTTCGTCCAAGTGCAGCCCCGCACGGTGGGATAATCACCACCACACTCACAATAATTAGGCTAATCACTAGGACAAATGCATTCATAACTTTATTCGTTTTTAATTCGTATGTTTGACGTGTATTTAAGAGTTACCACTTTCTATGATTGTTGACAACGATTATTTTTGTTTTTTTCATAACAAAATTATTTTATTTATATTTTTCATTTAGATAACCAAGAAACAGATAAATCCACTGGAATTCACGCATGTTTAGCTCAGAAAAAATTGCCATCTATTTGTTTAATAAAATTATTAATAGATAAAATAATAAAAAATAAGTTAATCGTCTAAGTCTCTATAGCAGGGCAAAAATGCGATCAAAATTCATTTTTTATAATTAATTATTATCACGATCAACAGTATATAGAATTGAAGTTTATTAAATTAAATTTATGTATTTTGTGCAGTTATAATTATTAATAAGTACCATTCATTACCGTTCTCTTTTTTATCATAAGAGTACCAGTTTGTTAGAATACTCATATATAACACTATGTTATTATTAAAATTCAAACAACTGAATAGTTGTCAGCATCCTCATAATGATAAATATATTTACGAACCTTTTCACAAAACAATGAAAGGCGACTTTTCATTATTTTTTATCAATCCATGATAACAGCTTTCTTGCTAAGGAGAGCATCATGACACTGGCTGTTATTCATACACGGGCAACAATTGGTATTGATTCCCCTATCGTCACGATAGAAGCACATATCAGTAATGGTTTACCCGGTCTCACCCTTGTTGGTTTACCTGAAACGACCGTAAAAGAAGCTAGAGATCGTGTCCGAAGTGCTCTGATCAATAGTGGTTTTACTTATCCTCCCAAAAGGATCACTGTCAATTTAGCGCCAGCTGATCTCCCCAAAGAAGGGGGAAGATATGATTTACCCATCGCTATTGCAATTTTAGCCGCATCAGAGCAGATCACGACAGATAAGCTACATAATTACGAGTTTTTAGGTGAGTTAGCACTCTCTGGTGAAATACGGCAAGTTATGGGAGCAATTCCCGCCGCATTGAGTGCAAAAAGAGCTGGAAGGCAACTTATCCTTTCCTCAGAGAACCAGACTGAATTGGCAATTTTGTCTCAGAATGAAACGTTAATGGCAAATCATTTGCTGCAAGTCTGCCATTTCTTACGAGGAGAAAACGCGAACTTATCCTCTCCCCCTCCTGTTGAACCACAAACTGAATCATTTGTATTAGATATGCAAGATATTATTGGACAGGAACAAGCTAAACGGGCATTGGAAATCACAGCCGCTGGCGGTCATAATCTTCTGCTACTCGGTCCTCCAGGCACCGGAAAAACTATGCTTGCCAGTCGATTATGTAGTTTGTTACCGCCATTGACGCATCAGGAAGCGCTAGACGTTGCAGCAATCAATAGCTTGGCGGGATGTCAATTACATCATCAAAAATGGCATACACGCCCATTTAGAGCTCCTCATCACAGTTCTTCAATGGCAGCTCTTGTTGGAGGAGGTTCAATACCCAAACCTGGAGAGATTTCTCTTGCCCATAATGGCGTGTTATTTCTGGATGAATTACCTGAATTTAACCGCAGTGTCCTTGATGCCCTACGGGAACCGTTAGAATCTGGCGAAATAGTAATATCCCGTGCCAGAGCAAAAGTGCGTTTTCCTGCCCAAGTTCAATTGATTGCAGCCATGAACCCTAGCCCAACCGGCTATCATCAAGGAATACATAGCCGAAGTAGTCCACACCAAGTATTACGTTACCTCTCTAAACTATCAGGCCCTTTTTTAGATCGTTTTGATCTCTCTATTGAAGTTCCTTTGCTCCCTCCGGGAATTTTAAGTCAATCATCAACAAAATATGGAGAAAGTAGTCAAGAAATCAAAAAACGCGTAGCAAGGGCAAGAAAAATACAAATAGAGCGCTGTGGGCACATTAATGCCCGTCTCAATAGCAAACAAACTGAAGATATTTGCAAAATTAGCATGGAAAATGCCGTTTTTCTGGAAAATACTTTATTGAAATTAGGTTTATCTATACGTGCTTGGCACAGAATACTTAGGGTTTCTCGCACAATTGCAGATTTAAGAGAACAAACAAGAATAGAAAAACCAGATATTATGGAAGCAATCAGCTACCGAAGTATGGATAGGTTACTTATACAATTACAGAAGCAGACTGGATAAGTTATCGGTTAGAAGAGAGGCAATCGCCCCTCTTGGATAGATGATTAATATTAATGATGGTATTAATCATCAGTATCGGTATAGTCCTCTGCAGAATCAAGCTGAGGTTTTCCACCGGAAAGGGTATGAAAACGTTTTGGACGGCTAATTTTTGCCAAATACTTAATCCATACCTTTTCTTCTGTCGTTGCAGGTGCACGTTCACCACGGCAAACTGCAACAAACAGTTCTTCTTCTTCTGTTTGAGGTTCACGTTTACCAAGGTCCAATTCATTGAACGCATAACCATAACGTTCTAGCAATTGAGCCTCTTTGATGGTGAAATCACCATGACGGGAAAATCCACGTGGATAATTTTTATTATCAAAAAAACGATTAGTCGTGATGAAGCTTTCAGCCATCTGACACACTCCTAACTCTAAGTCATACTAATTATGGCGCGGAGTATTAGGGAGGCTTGACATTCTGTAAAACAAAATATTTAAATCTTAACGACAAAAACTATTGGAGATGCATGTGGATACTGAATTACTGAAAACCTTTTTGGAAGTCAGTAAGACTCGTCACTTTGGTCGGGCAGCTGAATCGCTCTATTTAACACAATCCGCTGTTAGTTTTCGTATCCGTCAACTAGAAAATCAGTTGGGTACTAATCTATTCACTCGACATCGTAATAATATCCGCCTAACTGCAGCCGGAGAACGCCTGGTACCTTATGCAGAATCACTAATGAGTACCTGGCAATTGGCGAAGAAAGAAATCAATTATATTGCCCAACATACAAAACTCTCTATCGGCGCTACAGCATCCCTATGGGAAAGTTATCTAACATCCTGGATAAATACGTTTTATCAACACCACCGGGAAACAAGAATCGATTCTTTCGTTTCAACACGCCAGTCGCTAGTCAAGCAATTACATTCTCGTGAATTAGATCTGTTAATTACCACTGAACCGCCCAAAATGGATGAGTTTCAAAGTCAGCTGATAGGTAATATCCAGCTTATTTTATTAACAACCCGGCATAACCTTGATAAACCAGTAGAAAATTATATCAAATTAGAGTGGGGAGCTGATTTTCACCAGCAAGAACAACAAATCTTAAAGAACGATCACCCACCTATCATTACAACCACATCAGCACATATTGCCAGAGAGTTATTGGATAGCGTTAATGCTACAACCTTCCTTCCTGTACATTGGCAAGAAGAATATCCGAAACTCGTTGCCTTACCTAATAATCAGTTAATAGAACGGCCATTATACGCTGTATGGCTACAAAACAGTGACCAACAAGCGCTTATCCAACACTTATTAAAAATTCCTGTGGAGAAAGCACCTGTAACCACCAAAAAATAATTTTTATAGAAAAAATAATGAGTTATATACAGCATGGTGCGCAAAAGCGTAGCGCTCGCAAAGAAATTAGAAGTTAAAACTATAGGCCAGTAAAAACACAGGTCAGAACTGCAATATGTTAAAGCTATAGTACGTTAGTCACTGTACAAAAAACGACAAACAAGAAAAACCCAGCTAACTTTAGCTGGGCTATTAATCTGAAAGCTATATCAATTATTACTTATTTGTTAACTGGCAGGGGCGGAGAGGCTCGAACTCCCAACACCCGGTTTTGGAGACCGGTGCTCTACCAATTGAACTACGCCCCTAAATACGGTGGCGGTGCGGACGGGACTCGAACCCGCGACCCCCGGCGTGACAGGCCGGTATTCTAACCAACTGAACTACCGCACCACCGAATTTCTTTCTCTGTGCTGCCTTTTGGGCCGGCAACACGTTTTTTAATCAATGTCTGGCAGTGTCCTACTCTCACATGGGGAGACCCCACACTACCATCGGCGCTACGGCGTTTCACTGCTGAGTTCGGCATGGGTTCAGGTGGTCCCACCGCGCTATTACCGCCAGACAAATTCTGTCTT
>NZ_JBEBMB010000025.1:0-23225 GCF_040081915.1 Xenorhabdus sp. SGI240 | reverse complement strand
TCCCTGCGTGTCGGTTAGGTTCACCATTCCGTGGTACGTCAGATAATGTGTATACAGGGCGTGGGTTGCGTTAAGTTTTTGCAGGAGTTCGCTACGTGCTCAGCACGGCGGTGGATTACTCCCCGTTCAGTGCCTGATTAGCTCAGGATGAACGCCTCATTATTCGTGACGTGTGATATCTCCTTTTTACTGCATCAGCCTGTGACAGGCAGTGGGTGAAAAACAAACTAACTAAGTGAATTAAGGCATAAAAATGCTAATAGAAAGAGGTGACACTGAGTAAAATGAGGTTCAAATCAGTCACAAAGCCAGACAGGACATGCTCTGGACGTTGACGCGTGGCGACGTCACTTGGTAATCGCTTCGCTTTAACGCAAGTGACGCCGCGAAGTTTTCGGGACGTTTATCGTGCGTGAATTAAAGCATGGATAAAAATAGTACAAAGTAAAAGGGTTATGGTTAACGTGGCAGGAAACTGCTCAATATGTATGATAAGCCTGTCCCGTGTATAAAGTGACAGGATAACTTTCATCGTCAGACGATATCTGCTTCCAAAAGTGTGCAGATGTACCGCAATTTTGCTCTCCCTTTCAGGCTACAGGAGTGTTGTTTCGCCACCCGAAGGCGATCCTGACAGGCGGTGGATCATTTTTGTAGAAAAAAATACTAATGGTAAAGTAAGAAAGCGTCAAACCGTTGATGTGACTTTTACCTCAATTTACCTGTAGATATGCTCAGAAATAACCCATGTTAACTGATTATGATATATACTATTTTATTTGCCAATATATAGATTTTGAATTATACGCATGGAGGTTTTATGTCACAGGCAAGTACAGCTGCTGCTTCCTCAAAACGCCCGTACAGAAAAGGTAAGCCATTAACAGGGAGTGAAAAACAACAAGCATTTGTTGCTCGCCGCAAGGCTGCAAATGATAAAACTATCAGAGTTTATGTATCTAATGAGCTTAAGTTAAAATTACAAAAAATGTGTGAAGTAGAGGGAATATCTCAGGGTGAAATGATTAGTCGGTTAATAGAAAAAGCCAGCACAGATCACAGCATGAACGATGTAACGTCATAACCTTCTTGAGCGTTTATTCTTCCGGTGCTAATATCTATATTGTTTAATTTTTATTTAGTTATTTTATTTTTCTGATAAGTTCAGATGATTTATTGGTGAGAGTAAAACAATTAGAAAGGTTTATTGAGTTTTTTGTTTCACAGTGCTAGGTTATCAAGGCTTTTTGTTGGTCAGTCACGCCGAAAGGTGACTAAATGCGGGCAGTTGATAATATGATTAACTAATCGCTAAAAAGAAAAACCCCACAATCTGTCACAAACTTGGCGGCTTGACGTCAGATATATGGGGTCCACTTGCAGAAATCGATAATGGTTTCTGCATAGGAGTATAGAACGATGAGACTTCTATTGCAACTTTTAGATACCCGCCATAAGTGCAGGGGATGTGTTTAAAAATCAACACACCCAATCAACATTTGATCCCTCTGTTCGTCGTAGCCGGCGTGGTGAATCCAACGCTTTACGTCGGGGGCAGTCTAAAATCCATCGGCGAAATATCCCGAAACAGGACATCAAAATCCCGAAAGGGACGTCTGCCCGGTTATCCCGTACTCTGAAAAGCCATGACTGGCGGCGCGATAGTGACCTTATCGCACTTCGTCAAAAGGGCTATACGCCGTATTCCGAACGAAAAAATCCGCACTATGTGCCAAAACCTATGCGCATCAGTACGCGCTCTGAAAGCCGTGAAGCTTTGACTTCATTATCACTGGCCTTTGTAGCAAATGCAGATTTTTTCCCCGGTCATGATTATCTGTTTGAAGTGATGGTGCCCTTTGAATTTATCGCTAAGGCAATGGGCGTGCTGCATGAATATGAAAATGGTCGTAAATCATATGATGTGGCACTTCATGCGTTGTCTGTCCTTGAGCAAATGGGGCAAATTGTCGTCCATCGGGATAAAGACCGTGATGCGGGACAAAATAAGCCGGTGCGAATTTGGCTGAAACCAGAATTTTTTATGTCCAAAGGTATTCCCCGTAACGAAATCCGCCAGAGCTTAATTGACTTCCAAAACTGGGCTATCAAAAGTGGCCAGCTTGAGAATCTGGAAAAAAAATACCAACGTCATTTGTTGAATATGGCGCGATTGGGCATTGATGTAGAAAATAAACATGCGTTGCGCCAGCTACTGAAAAAAATTAAACGCTCAGTGGTTGCTCAGGATTTACAGGAACAGAAAAACGAAGCGCTGAAACACATCGAAGACAACATTGAGACTTTGGATAACCAAGCGGAAAATCTGGAAGCCGAACTTGAGAGAACGCGGCGTTCAGTGGCGAACCTACGTGAAAAGGACAAATCAGATTCAATTTACTGGCGTATGTTTGTCGAATGGCAAAAAACAACAACACCGGTTGCTGTTCACTACGCAAAAAACACACTAAAGGCACAGTATCCTCACGTAAACGAATATTCGGAGCAATTCTACCGCTTGTTACTTGAGCAAGAGGGTGTCATTCTCACCTAACGCTGGTTTTTCTGAATACAAATCCAACTGACCGCGCCTAGCGCGGTTTTGGTGTTTCACCAGGTAATAAATTTCGATTCTTTCTTACCCGTTCAACTTATCCATTTCTGCATTTTTTTCAACTGTTTCCGCTTCGGAAACAGATTTTTTGCTCAAAACTGCTATGAAGTATAAAAATAAAATAGTTAGCTTCGAATATGTGTTTTAATCTTTCATTAATTTCGAAATTTATTCCTGAACAAAACAAGCCTTATAAATAAGGAATAAAAAATCGAGTTGAGCCTAAAAGCTACAACTCTCGATAGTTAGTCCCTTTCACTACGTTCAAGGGAAAATTTCCATAAATAACGTCCCGTAAGCGGTCGTAAACGCCCGCTAACGCGCAGATACGTCACGCTTTCAGCGTGACCACTGCGTGCTTTTAGCAGAACTTATTAAACCCAAACCACGTAATAACTTTTCTAGCCTAGTAGGGAAGAGGTGGTTAGCGATCCAATTGATCCTGTATGGCTTCGGCGGTTCAACCACTTTGCCCCCGTTGGATAATGAGAGCCGCCTTTCATTCGCTTCGCTCATAAAACCCACATAGTTTGCAAATCATTGCACCTACTAATTGATTTTAAAGTAGCACCTGTTACTATAGTACTTGTTACCAGTCGGAGAACATTTGTGGCTTTCTATAAAATCTCATCGTTCAAAAAAAGCACGAAGAAAATTAACATTTCCGATCAACAATTATTGAATGCCGCACAAGAAGTTAAGAATGGGAAGTTTGAAGCCGATCTAGGTAGTGGAGTCATTAAAAAACGAATAGCAATTGGCGGAAAAGGTAAAAGTGGTGGAATAAGAGCCATCATCTTCTTTAAAGTTAACAACCATCTCTTTTTTGCCGATGGCTGGACAAAAAGTACCATTAGCTCTAAAGGTACAAAAGAAATCGAGGATGATGAATTGGAAGCATATAAACAGCTTTCCAAACTTTTCCTTAGCTATACTGATCAGAAAATCAATGAGTTAATAACTCATGGTATCCTAGAGGAAATCATCTGTGAGTAATAAATTAAACAATATGCTTGAGTTAGTCAAAGAACTACATGCGGTTGATGCTGCACCGGAAAGTTTAGTTAACGATCTCAAAAAAGCGGTAAAGGCGCGGAAAATAAACGACAAAATTAAGTCTGTTACTATGATGACAGGGGCTGAGATAAAGCAATTGCGTGCGCAACATGGAATGTCTCAAGCTATGCTAGCGCTGGCATTAGGAATGTCAAAAGAAAGTGTTTCTAAATGGGAACGAGAAGAAAAAAAGCCAAGTGGCCCAGCTCTTAGAATGCTCCGCATTCTTAAACGACGTGGACCAGAAGTTCTACTGGATTAGTTAAACATAATCGAAACAGGCAATTATACAAATTTAGAAACAGGGTCTCCTTCTCTGATTCTACCTATTAATCCGTAACTCTTTTCTTAGTACTACAGTCGTAATCGTTCTGTAATCATAAGGCTATTCCGCCGACGATAATGGCATTGTTGTGCGCGATACTGATGTCGCCGCCGCCAGGTTGACCAATATAAAATCTGCTTTAGGGTTTCTCCTGTTTTTCTCATCAGTTTTGACAGGAGCTTACGCAGTTCCGCTACACTCAGGGCTATCAGTCCCGCCGGCGTTTTTTTTTCTCCTGTATCCGCAAAACCGCCAGAACCGCATGCGCCAATAATGACAACGTAATATGCCGATACCAACTCTGCCACTGCCGGACTTCGTAATGATCCGGACCGCACTCGCCTTTTGTTTCCTCAAAACCGCTTTCGATTTCCCAGCGATGTCCGGCCACCTGAATCAGCGTCTTGAGATCGGCCTGCTCTTTAAGGGCATAGACAACATAGTAGGCCAGTTCCTGCTTCACATCCCGGTTACGCCGGATCAGCAGATAATGGCCATAACGCCGTTCCTCTTCACTCACTTGTAAGCGCCAGAGCGGGATCCGTGCCCAGTCATACCAACGTTCGCCTTTTGTTCCCAGTCCGGCTGACTGTTTTTCCCAGTCGTCCGGGATCAGACTGGCTGCAATGGTGTCTGCTCGGGTGTAGTGCGGTTTTTGCCACCAGAGGCGCTCATTTTTGGGGATCGCTAAGACAAACGGTTGATGTTGGGATTCCAGCCAACATCGCAAGCGGCGGTCATGTCCATAGACCGCATTGGCGGTGACCCAGTGGCAGGGGACATTGGCATTGAATGCCCGCGCCAGCATGTGCCGGGCGAGCTGGGGTTTGGTCGCAAAACTCACCAAGTCAGGAATGCCGGCGGCGTCACAGCGGGGGCGATCCTCCGTCCACTGTTTGGGCAGATATAAGGCCCGGTCAATAAAGGCATGGCCGCCGTTGCCGGCGTAACACAGGAAGACACCGATCTGACTGTTTTCTACCCGTCCCGCCGTTCCACTATACTGACGCTGTACCCGGGGTCCGCTTGGAAAACGGAAAATATCCTACGCTAAGCCTGTTTTTTGTACAGATTGATATCAACTGATCGTAACGGACGGTATTTTCCAGCTCCTAACTTAAGATTATTACGCCAGATGTAATCTCCACTCAGATTGATATGCTCCCAACCCAGCGGCGACAGGTGCGAAAGCAATTGCTCATTAATCTGAACCCCTTTCCGTTTCAGTGATTCGATGGCTCTTTCTATATACACGGTATTCCATAACGTGATCGCCGCAGTGAGTAATGTCAGTCCACTGGCTCGGTAACTTTGGTTTTCCAGCCCTCTGTCCCTTATTTCACCCAGCCGGTGCATAAAAACAGCCCGAGCAAGTGCATTACGAGCCTCTCCCTTATTTAAACCTGCCTGTACACGGCGACGCAAAGCCGGATCACGAAACCAGTCCAGCATAAAAAGCGTTCGCTCGATACGACCAATTTCCCGTAATGCTTTTGCCAGCCCATTCTGTTTGGGATAGCTGGCCAGCTTTTTTAACATCAGTGATGCTGTGACTGTTCCCTGTTTTATAGACGTGGCCAGACGCAGGACTTCATGCCAGTTTTTCTCAATTTCTTTGAGACTCAGACTTGTCGAGGATATGATTGATTGGAGTCCAGAATATTTTGACGCTTTTCCCTGAATGAATAGCCGTTTATCATGCAGATCCCGAATCCGGGGGGCAAAAGCAAATCCCAGCAGATGCATCAGCGCGAAAACATGTTCAGTGAAACCTGCTGTATCGGTGTAATGCTCCGTAATTTCCAGATCGCTTTCGTGATACAGCAGTCCATCAAGCACATGGGTAGAATCCCTTACCCGGCTGATCACTTTGGTATAAAACGGACTGTACTGATCTGATATGTGGGTATAAATATGTACTCCGGGTTCCTGACCGTACTTCAAATTCACCTGCCCGGCATAGCGGCCATGGCTTCCAACCCTGAAATTTTGGCCATCGGATGAGGATGTTGTACCGTCTCCCCAGAATGCTGACAGTGGGTACTTTTTCTGGGCATTCACCAGTTCGGCAAGCGCTGCCGCATAGGTTTCATCCCTGATGTACCATGCCTGAACATCTTCCAGTGACGCTTTTGTGGTTCCGGGGCAGGATTCTGCTATTTTCGTCAGTCCCAGATTGATACCATCAGCCAAGATAGTGGTCAGCAACAGTTTTTTGTCTTTGGGTTTGACATGATTATTCTTGAGGTGGGTAAAGTGGCGGGTAAACCCCGTCCAGCTGTCCACTTCATCCAATATCTCAGTAATTTTCGGATGTGGAAGCATACTGTAAACCAACGCTGCAAACGGGGAAACAGCCGAAGGTACACTGTTATCCAGCGGCGTCACTTTCACCCCTTTATCGGAAATATCAACATCAGGCAAATCACCGGCAATCGCCATAGCGTTTACTTCTTCCAGCCGGGATGCCAGAAGTGTCATACGAATGTTAATGTATTCCTGGTAGTCTGTCGGTACAGTAAGCGGTAACAGTTGATCCTTGAGCGCTTTTTCAAAGCCATCAGGCGGAATGAGGTAATCATCAAAATTTCGGTAGCGGTGGGATCCTTTCACCCAGATATCACCGGATCGCAGTGCGCTTTTAAGTTCATTCAGTACGCAGAATTCATAATATCGGCGATCGATACCAGATGGTGTTATCACCAGTTTTTTCCAGCTCTCAGGAATAAACTTTTCCGGGGCTGATGGCGGCACCTTGCGGAGTTGTTTGTGGTATATCTCTCTGACCATATTCAGCGCATCACTGAGTGGCATTGCAGCAGATGCCGCCCTGAATTCTAAAGCCGATAACATACGGGACGCATATTTACGCAGGGTACTGTACTTTTCAGTGATCAGATGAAGCGGCTCGAAATTACCTTTTCGGGCCAGAAGTTGTGTCTCTTCCAGACTGGTGATAAATTCCGGCCAGGGAAGAACATCTTCTATCGCAGCCCAGGGATCTTTCCCGTATTCCCGTGCCATTAGCAGTGCCTGACCTACTGTAATATACTGCCTTAGCTTACTCTGAATCAGCTTTCCTGTTTGCTGAAGTCGTTCGGCCTGTTTGCGTTTTTCCTTGCTGAACAGACTGCCCAGAATACGTTCATGTAGTTCAATGATTTCATCGGTGAGAGTCGCTCTGGCTTCTGCGATGATACAGACCAATGTGGCATAACGTCGTGTATCAGAAAATTTAATCAGATCCCGGCTGCTCATCTTCCGGCCTTCCCGCGCTAGCTTCAGCAACCGGTTTTGATGAACGGAAAGCTCAATTCCCTCGGGCAAGGCCAATCCTGCAATGGCGTTAAGACGATCAATGTGTTGTAACACATTTTTACCATTAATTTTCCCCGGAGGTTGTAATAACCATTTGAGGCGGGACAGTGGTTCATCGCCGGATGATAGCAGACTATCCAGCGCTGTTTTATGCTGCGGCGCCAAGGGTGCAGTCAGCGCAGAAAATACCATTCTATCAGCCAGCGTCATGGCTTCGGCAAGCGTACGTTCCACAACATCAATGGAAGGAAAAATAACGTTATTGTTGTGTAACCAAGAGAGCATCTCTTCAGCAATCAGCCAGCCTTTATCGGTTCGCATGGCATGTGGATAAAGATGGCGGATGCAGGTCTTTTGCAGAGATCGGCTAAAAGGTGACAACCTCAAGTAACGATAAAGCTCAGCCAGATGCTCCCAACGGGTTTCCTCTCTCACCGCATATTCGTGCCATAAATCAGGCTGAAGTTTTAACCAGTCAGTTAATCTGGAAATAACGCCATTGTGAGGAGAGCTGTTTTTATCCGGCGTAAAACCCGGCCCGCGCAAATAACAGAGTAAAACAGCAAAACCCAGACGGTTCGCTGATCCTCTGTGTTTGTTGATAAGTGCCAAATCCTGTTCACTTAAAAAGCACATCCGGGTCAGCAAGATGTCATTATCCGGTACGATCCGTAAGCATTCTTTTTCCTCGCTGGTCAGTATTTGTCGCCGTGGCATAAATATTCTCCTTACATACGGATTCAGCTCACTTACCTATTCAAATTTTATCCCTCAGAGTCATGTGTTCAGTTTAACTATACGTATAACCGTTCGTTCTGAGACACCACACAATCTCGCGGTATCTCGGATGCTCTGCCTGTTTTTAACCCGAAGTTCAATGATTTTCTCATGCAGCTGGTTATCTGCTTGGCGTCCCCGGAATTTACCAGCGGCTTTGGCTTTCAATATTCCCTCTTCCTGACGCCGCCGACGATCCTGATAGTCTTTACGTGCAATGGCTGCCAGCATATCAAGCATCATTCCGTTAATCGCTTTAAGCATGGCCAGAGTGAACTCATCACCCGCATTTTCTGCAAGCGCCATATGGCTCGTCGGCAGATCAAGACTGACAATCACGAGGTGTTTTTCCTGAATAAGTTGTTTAAGTTTCTGCCAGCCCGCTTCATCCAGACGTGAAAGGCGGTCGACCTGCTCAATAAGAATAATGTCACCCGGTGCAGCATCATCAAGCAATCGTAAAAGTTCTGGCCGTTGCAGTGACGCGCCGGATACATTTTCGTGATACCAACTGGCTAACCGAAAGCCTTTCTCTTCAACAAAGGCTTTCATTCTATTTTTTGCCCGGAGAGCATCCTGTTCTTTTGTTGATGCACGTAGATAGCCGTGAATGTACATTTTTAACCCAATTATGACATTTAAATAATGATCATAATGTACATGACAGATAGGTAATGATCCAAAAGAGAAATGGCAGAATTTTAGGCTATGACATTGTGGTATACATAAGTGTCACATTCCGTTTGTTAACTCCGGTATTTTGAATCCAATTAAGATTCATATGTGAATCTTTTATTGATTGTTATTTTGTTGTTGTGTATGATTCATCAACCAACAAATGAATCACAATATGAATTATAGGATGAATCAATGAATGAATCTTTTTTGAGTCACTTAAAGGAAATATATCAAGATCGTGAACGAGATCTGGTTACATTAAGTGTGCGTGTCAGTGCTGAGGAGAATGCCGCCATTCAGGATTTGGCAGATTCAGTTGGCTGTACCCGGCAGGATGTTCTTTATGAGCTAATAAAAAAATACGCACTCAGTGAATGGGAGGTGATGAGAAACGAAGAACTGGATGCTGAACTCAGTGGCGGAGGTGTATCTGATGATAACCATACGAAGGGAATAACCTATTTTCTGCTTAACACGAACAAAGCCAATAGTGCTGCGGATCACCAATTTATGATTAAAAATGGCATTGCTGCTGCATTTGAAGAAGGCTATATCCAGAAAATAGAAAAAATCCGTGAAGGAGATACTGTCTTTTTGTATGAGTCAGGCGTAGGTATTGTTGCTTACGGCTTAGCAACGGGTAAGGTACTGAAAACAGATCACCTCGGTGTGAAAGATAAAACCTATTATCAAAAACTGGATGGGTTTCATGTTCTGGATAAACCACTGCCTGCCAAAAAAATCTGCACTCTGCTTAAGAGGAGAATTCCTTTCGTACAAACACTTATCAGGCTTAAAGATGGCGAAAAGCTTCTGAAATAACGGCTTGATTGCAAACCTCTGCAATGACTTGTTAGGTCAGCGAACCTGAAGCCTCATGATGAGGCTTCTTATCTGTATAGAATCGGTTTAAATTTGTCGATATAGGGGTCTGACGCTCAGTGGAACGAAAACTCACGTTAAGCAATTGTCTTCCTCTGAGTGTCAGACTCCTCACATAACCTATAATTTATTCAACGTCATGCAAACCAGATAAGCTTTAGCTCTGGTGGCGGAATTTTCTGAGGTTCTGGTGTAGAACCCCACCTTGTTAGGTGCCGATCTCACGCTCTGCCTGCTCATATGTGCTATATGGGGTTGCACGCCGGAAACGCCGAAATGCACATAATGAGTTTTAGTATTGATGAGGAACTGTGCAATAAATAGGCTTAGCGTAGGATATTTTGTGCGCCGTGCAAAGGCACTATCTTTCAGCGGGTGCGAACCCCGCCCGGCAACTTTCGTTCCAGCCGGTAGTAATCGGAGCAGTCGTAGCGGTAACAAAGCGGCTGAAGCCTCTGGTGTATAGGATCATTTTAGTGATTCAGCGAGTATGCAGGCCGTAACGTGAGTGAACGCTGAGCAGGCCTCGAAAAACGCAATGTGGAGGCCGACCCACCAAATTATTGGGGAAGGCTGCCAGTTACAGGGGAAGTGAACGAAAAGTGCACCCTGCAACCTCCACCGGGGTAGTAGCGACAGCATGTATACAAGAGGAAGACCGGAGCAACACGGGAAGTCCTGCGTGTGGTGAACGCTAACACCAACCGGAAGCCGGTGACGGCCAGACCGGGCACGACAGGATGACGGAGAGGCTCGTAGTACCGGGGAAGCCGGGTAATGCCGGTGGAGGAAAGGAGCCTTGGTTCAGAAACAACGCCGAAAGTGATGAGGAACTGGAGATTGGGCAACCTAAGAACTCCGAAATACGTTCAGGAATTGCAGACGACGTTACATGCAAAAGCGAAGGAAAGATCTGAGCTTAGATTCCACGCTTTGTACGACAAAATATACCATCGCAGTGTGCTGATTTATGCGTACCAGTGCTGCCGCCGAAATAAAGGCGCGGCGGGTACGGATGGGCAGACTTTCGACGATATTGAGTTATACGGTGTGGAACGGTGGCTCGGAGAACTGGCGCAACAACTTCGGGAAGGTACATACGTCCCGAAACCGGTCAGACGCGTCCATATACCCAAGCCAAACGGGAAAACCCGACCGCTGGGGATCGCTTGCCTGAAAGACAGAGTGTGCCAGATGGCAGCAATGTTGGTGCTCGAACCTAGATTCAAGCAAGCCAACATATCTTCAACTTCAGTATTGCAAAAACGGGAGTGACCATAGATCCGTTTTCCACGCGGCCCCTATTAGGACGTTCCATGTTCGCGGTATGCTGCTACTAATGTACGCAGAGCTTCTTTGGAACGTTGATCTGTGAGTTTTGAATGTAATATGATCCTAGAGGAAGGCAAATTTGGCAATTCAAATTTTTTTCCAACTTCAGTAGTATCAGGAGGAGCAAGGCGACATGAAAAAGCAGCAACCGCGAGACCTGCTGATACCGCAGCCATAATAGCAACATTTCCTCCCCCAACGAATACCTCTACCCATTCTATTCCTGCATTATTTAACACATCAATGGCAATATTCCGAGCACGGCAACAAGGTGCTAATGAAGCAAGCTTTAATGGTTTTCCTTGCTGTTGATGGAAATTTGAAGCCGCAAACCAACCAAAATGTTCTGGACCTAGGTCTTCACCACTTCGGTAATCATCATCTTGCCTGACAATAACAGCATCAAGTTCCCCACTATCAAAGGCCTCTAATAATTGAGTCGAATTTTCTAATCTGATCTCAATTGTTAAAGCGGGATCTCGTTCATTTAGTTTAGCTAATAACACAGGAATTTCAGGTCCTGCAACATGTTCTGCAATACCTAACCTGAAACGTCGACACTCACATGAAAGAGCAGCTACGGCCCTATCATGCGCAGCAATAAACTCTCTTGCCGCGTTAATAAAAACGGTGCCTTGAGCCGATAACCGTACTAATCTGGGAGTCCGTTCAATTAATTTATAGCCTAATCGTTCTTCTAGGCGCCTCAATTTAACGCTTATCGCTCCCTGAGTTGTACCTAGTGCATCCGCTGCCTTAGTAAAACTTTGAAAATCAATAATATAAATAAATGTTTTTACGGATTCTACATCAAGCGCTATTCGATTCATTAATCATGCCATAATGTTGTCATAGAAATACAAAATCATAACATTGATATATAGATAATTCATCAATACTATTGGAGAATAAAGTCTGTTTAATAAATTAATGATATTGACTATATTATCAAAGGATTATTATGAATAATACATCTATACAGCAGGGGAAATACGCTTTAATTGCAGTTTGTTTATCTGCTCTTATGCTAGGGTTGGAGATATCAAGCATCCCACCTGTCCTTTCAACTATAGAAAAGGTAATGAGTGCTAGTTTTAGCCAATTACAATGGGTCATGACTGCATATACTATCGCAATGACAACAATCTTAATGGCTGTTGGTACAATCGCAGATCGTTACGGCCGTAAAAAAATATTTATTCTAGGTATTGTTTCTTTTGGTATTACATCTTTAATTTGTGGCCTCACAACCAACGCAACTGTTCTTATTATAGCGCGTTTTTTACAAGGGCTTAGTGCTGCGATGATGCTTATTTGCCAGATATCTATTCTTTCTAACCAATTTCGTGATGGAAAAGAAAGGGGCAATGCATTTGCGTGTTGGGGTATTGTTTTTGGTGCAGGGCTTGGTTTCGGGCCGATAATAGGTAGCCTTATTCTTACTTATATAAATTGGCAATCGGTATTTTTAATTCACGTATTTTTATCCATTATAACATTACTATTAAGTGTAAAAGGAGTGCAAGAATCACGTAATATCAACGCCGCTAAATTGGATTTAAAAGGAATATTGACATTATCTATTGGTGTTTTCTGTTTGGTGTTATTTGTTACTCAAGGACCAATTTTAGGTTTTAACAGTGTAGAAGCATTAAGTATCATTGGATTATCAATTCTGAGCTTTATTGCTTTTGTATTTGCTGAACGCTCTAATAACCAAGCCATGTTTGAATTTTCTGTATTCAAAATTCGTAACTTCTCCGGCGCTCTATTTGGCTCAATGGGACAAAATTTTAGCTTTTGGCCATTTATCATCTACTTGCCTATCTATTTTCACTTAGGCTTGGGTTATAACAGTGTTGAAACAGGTTTAGCATTACTGGCATATACATTACCAACCCTTTTTATTCCTCCATTCGCTGAGCGTTTGGCTGTTCGTTACAAACCAAGAATTGTGATCCCTATAGGTCTTCTTATTATTGGTACTGGTTTTATTTTGATGATTATTGCTAATAGGCATAACCAGAAAGAATGGATAATGCTACTTGGTTGTATGTTAGCGGGAGTAGGAGTAGGTGCAACAAACACTACAGCAACAAATACGATAACGGCATCAGTTCCTGTTGACCGAGCAGGCATGGCATCTGGTTCTGACACAAGCGCACGCATGATTTCATTAGCATTTAATATTGCTGTAATGGGATTTCTTTTAGTTGAAGGGATTATCGTCTATTTAAATAACCATTTTAATTTAATAGGTAATGAACAAATACGAGGATTAGCAGAAAAAATAGCGACTGGAGATACTACTACTGTGGCAAGAAGTATAGGTCACATAACAGATCCTAATGAGATTATCCACATCGCCTTAACCTCTGGTTTTGAATGGCTAATGGTTTATGCTGCAACAAGTGTTTGTCTGATGGCAATAATTAGCTTTATTGTTTTCTCTTTGAAAAGTAAACCATATTGTCAATCTATCTCTAATGGATATAAAAACTAATGGAATTATTACTCAGGAGCTATCTATTTCCGAAAAACAACTAAAGCAACGTAATGCTGCAGCTCAGTTAGAGTAAGACTGAGCTGAACAACGAGGTAGAATTCACGGCTCTGTCGCATTAACAGAGAGATAGCGAGCGAGAATGAGCCGAGTGTTTTTTATGCCGTCAATTGATAGAAAAAGGCCGCTGGTGAAATTGGATACGCTGGTTTCTGACAGCCTATTCAGAATCTTTTTCAAACGTGACTATTTTTCCTGTGTCCTATCGGAATGAGAAAAGCCTATATTAGTGATATCAGCCGAGAAGTCTTTCAGGAAATTGAACCCCTGTTACTCAGCAGTCGAAAACGCACACGTCCCCGAAAAGTCGATGTGTATGACGTGTTTTGCGCACTGCTGTACCTACTCAAGAGTGGTTGCCAGTGGGATATGCTCCCCAGTGATTTCCCCAGTAAGAGTACCGTGTACTACTATTTCAAACTTTGGAAAGAGAGACCGTCAGAAACGGAGCCAAGCCTGCTGGAGCAGGCGTTAAAAAAATGCGGTTGGCGAGGCCCGCATCAGCCATGGTCGGAACGACAACACCACTTTCGTGATCATTGATGCGCAAAGCGTTAAGAACACAGATACGGCCCGTGAAAAAGGCTATGATGCAGGTAAAAAGATTTCTGGCATCAAATGACACATCGCGGTAGATACGCAGGGTTTACCTCATGCAATTACAGTAACAACGGCCAATATCACGGACAGAAAAGGCGCTTTGATGGCATTTACCCAGCACAAGAAGTCGCTTTCCTGCGTGAAGAGTGTGTTAGCCGATGGCGGTTATCCCGGAGAAACCTTCGCGGAGGGTGTGCATCATATATTGGGTGCGACGGTCGAAATAGCCAAACGCAGTGAACTCCATATTTTCAAGGTGATACCCAAGCGGTGGGTCGTCGAACGTTCATTTGGTTGGCTAGAAAAATGTCGACGATTGTGGAAGAACGGTGAGAGGCATTTGAATACCAGTCTTCAGTTCGTCAATCTCGCATTCCTTGTCGTGCTGTTGCGTAGAAAAAATACTGAATAAGCTCTTATAAACGCGAGCCGTTACAGCTTGGAGTTCACGAGAAAATTCAGACATAAAAAATCGGCCTCAGACAATCAGTTGAGGCCGATTATGACTTTCTTAGTTTGCTTAAGCGAGTGGTATTACCATAACGGAAGAGATGATAAAGGCCTATTTGAAGTATCATTTTGAACCAAACCCGAATGATAACTTCAGGCTGGATAATTGACTCATCATTCATTCAATATATATCCGGACTTTCAGCCCGTTTAAACTACGATCTTTAGTCGGTTGTTATTGAGTCTTTTTGCAGTAAAATTCTCGGTCCTGAACCTGTTGCTCCTAAAATATCATTTGGATTGCGCAATGGACATTCTGTCAGTGAAAGGCAACCACAACCAATGCAACTATCTAGATTATCGCGTAACTGAGTTAATTTGGTTATACGTTGTTCTAGCGTATTCCGCCATTGTGAGGAAAGTACTCTCCATTGTTTGGCTGTGAGGGTGCTATTGGGAGGAAATTGGCTGAGTATTTTCTGTATTTCTTTCAAAGGAATGCCTGTACTTTGTGCCACCTTTATTATTGCGATATAACGCAAGACAATTGCAGGAAAACGGCGTTGGTTTCCCTGATTGCGTGAGCTACTGATCAATCCTTTCGATTCATAAAAATGCAGAGTTGATATGGCAACTCCACTTCGTTTTGATACCTCTCCAATGGTTAAGGCTCTATTAACATCAATATGTTTCTTTTTTGTCATATTTATTGACCTCAAGTTAACCTGATATTTTATAATCATATCCGCTCTTTTTGTCAATACAGGGCAAACGGGTTCAGCAATTCTCAGTGAATCGAGTGACAAACAGGGGGAGCACCGACTTTTCTGTTATTAAAGGGCAAATGCTGAGTTCTGCTCCGAAAAGGTCATATCATCCTTAGCGCTTGGGCACAATAAAGTCTACGTCTCAAAGCGCATAATAATATCGACAGGGTGATTCAGATTTTTTTGATTGCACTCACTTCATCATTATCTTCATTCAGTAATAAGTCCATTAACATTTCCCAGCTTTCCGCTACCAGCATCCGGATCGTAGCCCGAAAATTCGTAACCGCCCAATTAACCACACCTATCTGACGGATTAAGATTTTGTCATAGTGTGTTTTCTTTTTATTCACAACTGAATACCACCTCCTGTGGAGGTGGTCAGCAACAAATTGGCTCTGCCAATAATGCTACTCATGGGAAAATCCGAACTGTTATCCCCATAACAGAGAAGGAAATGTAATGAACGCGCCCCACCCATTAAATCCGGAGCACGACGATGAATAAAGAGAGAGGTGTGGGGCCTCACAGATTTCCGGCATCATAGTGCCCAATACGGGATGCATAAAGCTCCCTCAGACTGGAGACTCCACACATGAAATATATACCGGTTGGCGTTGATATCGCAAAACATCTGATTCAGGTTCACTTCATCAATGAGCACACTGGCGAAGTGGTTGATAAGCAGGTACGTAGCCAGGATTTTCTGACTTTCTTCAGTAACCGGGAACCCTGTCTGATAGGTATGGAAGCCTGTGGAGGCTCTCAGCACTGGGCGCGTGAACTGAAAAAACAGGGGCATAAAGTCCGGCTTATGCAAGCTCGTTTTGTTAAGGCATTCGTCATGGGTAACAAAAATGATGTGATGGATGCCCGTGCTATCTGGATGGCGGTACAGCAACCGGGCAAAGAAATCGCTGTTAAAACGGAAGAACAACAGTCTGTACTGGTTCTGCACCGGACTCGCAGGCAACTGGTGAAGTTTCGGACAGCACAGATTAATGCCCTGTACGGGATATTCCTTGAGTTCGGAGAAACCCTCCACAAAGGCCGGGCGGCACTGGCCAAAGAGCTACCGGAAGCCCTGGAGCGGCTGAAGATGCGTCTCCCTCCGTATCTTATCGCCGTGCTATCCACCGCCACTGGATTGAGGCGCTGCGATGATACCGTGTGGCACGATCTATATAGTGTCCGGTCACACCGACATGCGAAAATCTATCGACGGGCTGGCGGGGATCGTGGATGCCCTCGGCCTCGATCCGCTCAGTGACGCCGGATTTATTTTCTGCAACCGCCATCGCGATAAACTCAAGATTTTATTCTGGGATACCAACGGCTTCTGGCTTTACTATCGCCGGCTGGAAAGGGGCCGCTTTCAGTGGCCTGCACCGAAAACCGACGGGACGGTGCACATTACGCGCCCGCAACTGAACTGGCTGTTATCGGGGCTGACCCTCTCGCCTCCCCGCGCTCATCAGCCCTTACGGGGATTAAAAGTGTGATCCGTGACCTTGACCTTACCTCCGGCTTTCCCCCGTGAGAGCCTGAATAATGACTGACCTGCCGGATGATATTGACCAACTGAAAGCCCTTGTCTGCCAGCTTCAGGCCGCGAATCAGGCGCAGGCGGGATCGCTGGCTGAACTGCGTGCTCAAATCAAACAACTGCTCGAACAGCTCAACCTGAGCAAATCGAAACGCTTTGGCAAACAAAGTGAAAAAGCCGACAAAGGCACGTTCAACGAGGCGGAACAGCAGGATGCCCTGCCCAAACCGGCGCCTGCCCATCATAAAAAGGGCCGTCAGCCGCTGCCCGCCGGGTTAGAACGGGAAGTTCAGCGCCATACCCTGAATGCCCCGCATTGCGACTGTTGCGGCGAACCGCTGCACACCTTCGGCGTTGAGACCTCAGAAACCCTGAAAATCGTCCCGCAGAAAGTGAGTGTTATTCGTCACGAACGCACCAAATACGCTTGCCGGCAGTGCGAAAAGAGGCAGACGCACAGCAAAATTATCACCGCCCCGGCGCCGCCCAGTTTGTTGCCCCGCACAATAGCCAGCCCGGACACGCAGGCCGCCATTGTCACGGCCAAATATGTCGATGCGCTGCCCCTGTACCGGCAAACCGATATTCTGGCGCGTTCCGGTATCGAGATTAGCCGCAGCACGCTGGCGAACTGGTGTGTGCAGCTCGGCCGTCAGGTGCATGGGCTGGTCGAACTGATGCAGGCGCATCTGCGCAATGAACCCTTGATATGTGCGGATGAAACCCCCGTACAGGTGCTTCACAAAGGGGATCGCCCGGCGCAAAGCAAATCCTACATGTGGGTCTACCGCAGCGGCGAGTTTGCCGCTCACCCGGCTGTGATTTTCGACTATCAGCCAAGCCGCAGCGGGCGCTGTGTCGCTGACTTCTTAGGCGATTATAGCGGGTACCTGCTGACCGATGGCTACGCGGCTTACGATACGCTGAAACAGGTCAGACAGGCGGGCTGCATGGCCCATGCCCGGCGCAAATTTACCGATGCCCAGAAAGTGCAGCCAGGCAAAAAAGCGGGCCGGGCCGAACAGGGGTTGACGTATTTCGCCCGGCTGTACGCCATTGAGCGGGAAGCCCGGTTACTGAGCCCCGATGAGCGACGGCGATTACGGCAGGAAAAAGCGGAGCCGGTGCTGAAAGACTTCCACGACGGGCTCACTGAGGCCAGCCGGACGGCGTTACCGAAAAGTGCCATTGGCAAGGCGATAAGTTATACACTGAACCAGTGGCCGAAGTTGATTGTCTATCTGGAAGACGGTCATATCAGCATTGACAACAACGTGACGGAGCGGAATATCCTCCCGTTCACGACCGGGCGCAAAAATTGGCTATTTTCCACCTCTGCGGAGGGGGCTTTCGCGAGCGCGAACTTATACAGCCTGGTGATGACCTGCCGTGCCAATGATATTAATCCTTATTTTTACTTCCCGTATATTTTTACGGAGCTCCCCAAACGCCATCCCAACGATCCTCTGCACGATCTGCTCCCGTGGAACGTGAATATGGGTGTAGCGGTCAAGAAATACCGGGCTGAATTTCGGCTGACGGAATTTTCGGCGGTTATGACTTAGAACCCCAGGAAGATCAACTTGGATCATTAGGTCTGGTGCTCAATATTATTTTCTGTGGAACACTATTTACATGGATGCAGCGGTCCAACAGCTCAGGCGTGAAGGTTATCCGGTTCAGGATGAAGATGTTGAAAAACTTTAGCCGTTACAATGTGGGCATATCAATATACAAGGGCGCTATTCCTTTACTGTGCCGGAGTCCGTCAGTAAAGGCGAACTGAGAGCGTTCAATGAAGAGGTGTAATTTTTTGATTAATAAATTAATGGCTATTTAAACTGACCGATTAACAGCGTTTGCTGTTCCGTTGCTCCCCAAACCCCTAACAACGTCACCGAGCGGGATATCCGGCCGTTCACAACTGGGCGAAAAAACTGGTTATTTTCCACCTCGGCTGAGAGCGCTTTCGCGAGCGTAAACTTATATAGTCTGGTGATGACCTGCCGGGCTAATGACATCAATCCTTATTTTTACTTCCGGCATATTTTTACAGAACTCCCTAAACGTCATTCCGGCGACCCCCTGCACGATCTGCTACCGTGGAACGTGAACATGGGCGACATCTTGTAAAACGCACGGCTTAATTGGGCGATTACGATTGAAACAGATTATTTCCACTCAAGGTTTGCTTAACAGCTTATCCGCATACAAAGGTTCCGCACGTGATTTTTCACCCTCAGAGCTGGATCGGGAACTGGAAACCCATCAAGCCATCAAGGGTTGTTGACCAAACATCGTCTGAACACTGGGAGTAAGACAGCTTAAGGTGCTTTAAATTCCGTTTTCTGAGGCGACCTGAATTTGAAAATTAAAAAAATTCCTTCCTTGGAAATACTCACAGTGAGTGTTGAGAATATGTTTTTAAGTTCTACAATTCTTAGGTATCAAATCCAAAATTTGGTGTTTAGACTTTGGTAGTTTGACTACCTCCCCATTATTTAGGATTGAAAGGAAGGAGCAATGCTCTCCATTTATTTTAATCGTGCAATCCATACCACCATAAGGATAGCGATAATAGCAATAGCAGTAGCCACGTAACCGATACTGCCCAAGCCCCACTGTGTGATAGCTACCCCGCCAATGATTGCACCTAGCCCTGTTCCGGCATTAGCAGCAGAAACATTCAAAGTACCTGCCAAAGCTTGAGCATGTGAAGCTGATTTCATAACACGTACCTGACAGATGGGAAATAATGCGGTGTAAGCAATACCCCACAGTGCTAAAAATATTCCAAGCAGGAACAAAGAGCTAGCCAGTGGTACACTGAAGGCCATTCCTATAGCTAAGAGTATCGTGAATATCACAGTAACTCTTAGTGGATTACGATCAACAAATCGGCCACCTAGCCAATTTCCAATCAAACCGATAGCACCAAACCCCATTAGCCACCATCCGACATATGCTGGCTGAACCCCGACAATGCGCTCTAATGTATCAGCTAAATAGGTGTAAGCGGTGAACATCGCGGTGAAAATAACAACAGATAACAATACGTTAGATACAAACCGAGGATCTTTTAGAATACGTGTTTGTTCTTTAATTTTCATTTTCTCCGGTCGTGCAACGGTAGGCATGAAGATAAACATGAGAATTGCCATTAAAAGAGACAAGCCAGCTAATCCCCAGAACGTGCTTCGCCAACCAATAGAATTTGATGCAAGAGTACCTAATGGAATACCGAATAATAGTGCTGCTGAGATACCTAAGTAAACTTGTGAAACAGCTCGACCCGCACGTTTAGGACCAACAATTTGCCCGGCAGTTTCACTAGCTGTTCCCCAGAATACGGGTAGCATCAAAGCAGGAATAAAACGGGCGATAGCAAGTACCCAAATATTTGGAGCAACTGCTGCTAGAGCATTGGAAACCGAAAATATTAGCAAAATAATTATAAATAAGCGCTTGCGTTCTATGTGAGATAATAATGCGGTCAATACTGATCCAAACAACATGACTGTAAACGCAAATAATGTAACAAGTTGTCCTGCTACTGAAACTGAAACATTTAAATCACGAGACAATGCAGGAAGAAGCCCAACTATTAGATATTCTGTAGTGACAATAACGAAAGCTGCTACTGCAAGAATAATAATAGAAAGACCACTACGCCTAACTGATTTTGTTTCGACTGATGTTGAATAAGAAGACATTAAAAAAGACTCCAACGTAATATCAATTGTTGAACCTAGTTTATTGAAAAAAATAAATCTTATATTTGTTTTTTTTTCACACCATTATGGAATTTAACTCTATAATAGGAATAGTAATATGACTCCTTTTGAACGTCTTAAAGGTATAGAAGCTTTCGTAATCACGGCTGATTTAGGTAGTTTCACCGCAGCTGGACATCAGCTGAATTTGACCAATTCAGCAATTAGCAAGAGTGTGGCACGCTTAGAAGATCGGCTGGGTACTCGTCTGTTTGAGCGAACAACTCGCCGATTGGCTCTGACTGATGCAGGAAGTGCGTTCTACCGCACTTGTGTACGTGTGCTTGCTGACTTAAAAGAAGCAGAAATTGTTCTCAGTACTCAATTTAGAGAACCTGTAGGGCGATTGCGATTAGACGTACCAGAGGCGTTTGGCCGTTTACATGTTTTGCCACTACTTTTACAGTTTACAGAACAACATCCCTATTTATTGCCTCACATATCACTCACTGATCGTTTTGTTGATCTGCTAAATGAGGGAATAGATGTGGCAGTACGTATTGGAGGAACGGAACAGTGGCCTGCTTCTTTGGGGCATAGTTATCTTGGTAGAGAACGTCTAATTTTTTGTGCCTCCCCCGACTATTTAGCAAAATACGGTACACCAACGTCAGTAAGCGAGTTACTATCTCATGATTCTGTACTTTACGGTAAAGCTGATGGAAGCACGAGTCCTTGGTTGATAGCAAACAATACTGGTTTGGTTGAACGCAAAACAATGGAAGGACGCATCATAGTTGGTAGCGGCGAGGCGCAGGTTAGTGCAGTTAAAGCTGGATATGGCATAGCACAATTAGCTACATGGTTAGTACGTGATGATATAAGACGAGGTGATTTAATCATAATTTTGCCTGAGCTGACCACAGATGGTCTACCACTTAATTTAGTATGGCCGATTGGAAAACAATTGCTTCCTAAAGTAAATAGCATATTGGAATTGCTAAGAAAAGAGTTACGGATTAATAGGTAGAATTCCGAGAGGAGGAGCCTGTCCACCATTTTGTGGTGCGACACGAGGCTGTTCCTGGACTAGCGGGAGCATTTGAACAGAAACTTACGGTTTCACATTCATTACCACGACTCAAACCGTAAATTACGGTATAAAACTCAGCAATGCGAAATGGAGCCAGTTTTTTTAATCTCCGTCCTGCTCAGTCGGACTTTCGACGAAATATGTGCCGTTTGTACCGGAGCGGAAGCAAATCGAAATTCAGTGCCAAGCAAGTGGCACAAATATTGACGGTGGCTTGTGAGGATCCGCAGGCGAGCGAGTGCCCGCTCAGTCACTGGACATTACCCTCTCTCAGGCGGGAAGTGATTAAACGGGGTATTGTTGACAATATTTCGACCAGCCGGTTACACGTTTTTTTAAAATGCCGGAGCGCTGAAACCGCATAAAGTTGAAGAGTGGATCCATACACGCAAAGACCAGAAGGACTATGAGCAACGGGTAGAGGAGATTTGCACACTTTACCGACAGGCCTCCACATTACAGGTTCAGGGTATCCATGTTGTCAGTGTGGATGAAAAACCGGTATTCAAGCGCGGGAACGGAGCGCACTGACCCCGATGAAAGCGCATCAGGTGGCCCGACAGGATTGCGAATACATCCGGCATTGTACGTAATGCCTGATAGCCAATCTGGAAATCGCGACCGGAAAAATCCTCCAACCGACCGTTCAGGACAGGCGAACCGAGCAGGATTTCGTGGCCCATATTCGCCAAACTGTGACGCACAATCCAACGGGGTAATGGATCTTTATCGTTGATCAGCTCAATACGCACAAATCGGCCAGTCTGGTTGAATTCATTGCCGAAGCCTGTGGTCTTAATGAGACATTAGGTGTGAAAGGCAAGTGGGGAAAGCTTCAGTCAATGGAGACACGCATGACGACCCGTCATGGAGAGTTGCCTCAGGGAGCAATCACAAGTTCATTTCTGGCCAACTTGGCATTCTGGGATGCTGAACCAGCGCTGCATAGCAGCTTTAAGGCCCGCGGACTGATTTACTCCCGCTACGTTGATGATATTGCGGTTTCGTCGGAAATATTCCTTGATAATTCGACTAAAACGGAAGTTATTGCGAGCCTTTACGGCATGCTTTTCAGGCATGGCTATCGACCCAAACGCACTAAACATGAGATCAGAACTTCCGGCGAGCGTATGGATGTTACTAAGCTTTCTGTCAATTCTAAGCCCGGCCTTTCTACTTCCCGTCAAAGCCAGATTCGCTCTGCGGTTAATCACATCGAGCAGGCCTTCATGCGGGGAGAAATTACAGTATTCGACAGTGGTCCTTATGCACAGACATTAGGCCAAGTTAATTTACTGGCTAGGTTTCATCCCGGTAAAGCGGAAAAACTCAAACAGCGACTGCTTGCCCTAAGGAAGATGGCACAATCAAATAAATGCTCTTATCTCCGCATGAAAACCTACGTTGTGAAAGTAGCTCTTCGGAGTATCAGTCCTATGATCTGGCGTCGATTCAGGCTATCGGGTGAGACTTCTTTAGCCGCTTTTCACTATATAGCAGAATCAACATAA
>NZ_JBEBMB010000024.1:0-131230 GCF_040081915.1 Xenorhabdus sp. SGI240 | reverse complement strand
ATCGCGTTCTCTTTTACCTTGTTTAAAATTAGCAAAAATGCCCAGTGTATGAGAAAGCAGTTTTCTGGCTATTCGATTACTCAAATGCCACAAATCCCGTGCCCAGCACTTCTCGATAGCAAATTGCCCAGCGAGTTGACCAATGACGGTTTCAATTAAGCGCCGTTTGGCATTAATGCGCTTTCTCGTTTCTCTGGGGACGGGGTCATGCATATTGGTACGCACCGGGGTTATCATTTCAATACCCGACTGCTTCATTTCCTGTTGAAATTCAACGCCTAAATAGCCTTTATCGCCGAGCAAACAGCCTTTTATTGGGCTAATCAAATCCCAAGCCGCTTCACGTTCACTCACATTGGCAGGCGTCAACGTGAACCCCGCCACGACGCCATTTTCATCTATCATGAGATGCCCTTTAAAGCCGTAGTAAGTTTCGTTTTTGGCGGCGCAGTACCCATAATCGGCTTGTCCTTTAAAGTTGGCACTGCCTTTCGCTCTTTTGAGTCCACAGATGGGTAACGGAAATCCGTCGATAATATGTACCGGCCTGTCGAACGCACCCAATAACCTCGCCAGCTTTTCTTGCAACTTTTGTTTAACAACCCAAAGATTCGCAACTTGTTTAGCAAAATTGGCGCGTGAACCCAGTCCCGGAAACCACTCGCGCCAGTGATCACGAAAATACGTCCAAATTCCTTTATCTGTTGAAAAACCTAAGAATTCACCCACCACTTCCATCGTGATGGCTTCCGCATCGCTCAGCTGTGGTGGATATCCCCGGCTTCTGAATCGAGTGCTTTGTTGTAACGCCGCTAAATTAGCGTCTACCCAACAAAACACCCAAATGATAAAATCTTGCTGTGACATAGCTTTTTGTTCCTTTATTTCTCTCAGTTTGGCGACTTAAAGTTATAAAGGACTGGCTATGTCATTTCAACTCACCATGAAAGTTGAGCATCGCGTTTTACGAGGTATTTTGTGGCCTCTTGTATCTGTTGAAAAGCGGGTGTCAATGGCGCATCCTGCCGTCCGATTTCCCTAAATGGCGTACTGTACATTATTACTACCAGATTTGGAGTGAACCCATGAATCCGGCTCTGTTTTGGCGCTGGCTTTAAAAAAATCAGGTTCAAGAAGCCAGACAAAAAAAACGGCCGTGACGCATTGAGCACGTTTTTAATTGTTGATGCACAAAGTGTCAAAAATACCGATACAGCGAAAAGCAAAGGCTATGATGCGGGGAAAAAGATTTCAGGGATAAAGCGCCATATCGTTGTTGATAGTCAAGGACTTCCTCACGCCATGATAGTCACAACGGCCAATGTGACTGACAGGGAAGGGGCACTGGATGCACTGGCCGGGCATCAGGCCAATCTGGAAAACTTAAAATGCCTTTTGGCGGATGGGGGATATACAGGTGATCGTTTTGCTTTGTCGATCAAACTGTTGTGTGGTGCTACCGTGCAAATTGCCCAACGTCATGAGTTACATAGGTTGATAGTCATTCCTAAACGTTGGGTTGTTGAACGCTCGTTCAGTGGGTTGGAAAAATGCAGACGGCTTTGGAAAAATTGTGAACGAAAACTGAATACCAGTTTGCAAATGATCAATTTAGCTTTCTTAGTGGTGTTATTAAAAAGACTCTGAACAGGTTGTAAGAGAAATCTAAGTAGCTTCATTGATAAAAACCTCTTTGCTATCGTAGCCAATAGCAGAAATGATATACAGCCAGTCCAACGCTAAAATTATGTGGTCTACAGAAACAGAAAGCTCTTTGGCCCCAACTTTCATTAGTTGAGTGATCGTCATACCCTCTCTTTTGCGCTCATGAAGCTTTTTCAGAATAAAGCCACCAATGTAGAGCACATTCATCTCTGGGTGAGAGCCTTTAGTTGGTAGCATTGTTAGGGTTCTCCAAGACACAGCATTCGACAAAGGCATGTGCAACAACAACGTTTAGGCCAATTTCTACTTGTTCTTTGTATTGAGTTACATTGGCTGAGTTGTAAACGAACTTCCTCAGTTGTTTGATTACATCGCTGATGATATTGTCAGCGTGCTGTCGTACTTGTGCTATGTCTGGTTCAAAAGAATCGACTTCATACTTCTCTAGCGAATTGCAGTACATTTCATTCAGCAACTCCATCGCTGTTTGTTTTCCGTTGATTATATCTTGTTCTACGAGAGTGTAGGCTCTTTCAATATGAGAGGAGTATGATTTGTATTGCAAGACTATACGACGCTTGGTTTTAAGCATGTTGTGGTCGATTTTTGTAGCAACACTAGCAGGAAAAGACCGATCAATGCGGTCAATCTTCACTTTAGCTGATGCAATATCACCAATGATAACGTTGATAATAGAGTCAACATTGTTTTCTGGTGACCCCACATTGTAGAATGTCTCCCTCGATCTTTTGAATGTCAAATCTTGTTTCACACATAGACAAACCTAGGACTCTTATTTGTTGTAAATAAAGTCGCCTTTGATTACACCTTGGTTAAAATTGTTTTGGCCATGTTGATGCACTTCTTGATAGTTATCGTGAAAATCGTTTTTTTCGATTTCGATTATTTTTTGTTCAAGATTTGTATTCTGGATCTTTAACTTGTTACTAGAGATCTCCAGAGACTCGTTCTTTTGCTGAAGAGTGTTGTTTTGAACCTTTAGATCGTTATGCGTGATATTTAGATCATTGAATTTCTGTTTAATCTTGGTCACATTGCTTTTTTGGACAAAGGCATAGATGCAGCTGACGACTGTACAGACCCAAGCGATAGCTACAAAAGGTGCACTGCCAAAGATTTCCCAAAATTCTTGCATTTCTTATCTCGACTTCTAGACATATGAACATACATTGTACAACTCATATGCATGGTGTTCCACTAAAAGGTGCATAACTCACTAATAACTATAAAAGAGTTTGTCTAGTCACCAAGCTGTTTCACTTCGAAGCCAAAGTATCTAAGAACTTTGGCCGTTCTGTAAGTATCCCATCCAAGCGGACCATGCGCTTTTAGATATCTGATCTAACGTGCCGTAACGTTCGCGATGTCTGCTTTTGGCACCAAACTGCCCGCAACAATAACCTCGGGCAGCGATGAGCGAGAAGCGGATATAATCTTTCAGAGTAGATAAGGCTCAGAAGTACCTTAAATGCGCCAAGACACGACTCTTTCGCCATGCGGTAAGTATCGCTACTCACTATCGAGGATCTGGAACACCTCAAAGCTGTATACACTTTTTATTGAATTACATCCGTAGTGCGGAAAGTGCTATGCTAATTAAGGTTAATTAAACAAAAAGGATATTTTTGATGAATTATCGTTTTAACCAAGTGAATGTATTTTCTAGCGATACTCTTAAAGGTAATCCTCTGGCGGTTGTTTTTTGTGATGACGAATGTATATCTGAGAAAGATATGAAATCCTTAGCAAGATGGACGAATCTAAGTGAAACGGTCTTTATATTCCCGCCCTCTCACCCTAAGGCTGACTATAAGGTGAGAATTTTTACTCCACTGGAGGAACTCCCGTTTGCCGGGCACCCCTCGATAGGCTCTTGTTATAGCTGGTTAGATGGTCAAAACAAAAAGGTTATCTATCAGGAGTCAGCTATTGGCATTGTGGAGATCCGACAAATGGATGGCATGTTATATTTTGAAGCACCACCTCTACAAACTAAAAGACCGTTTACATTGGCCGAACTTGACTTACTTTATAAATCAACCAACTTAAAAGCTGAAGATGTGGTTTCGAGCTGTGTTCTTAATAACGGACCAATCTGGCATTCCGTATTAATTAAATCTCCGGAAAAGCTCATGGGCATATATCCTGACTATTCTGAAATGGTTGGGGTTTATCTTGGAGTATGCGCTCTTTCAGATGATAAAAATTCATTGCATGTCAGGGCTTTTGTCGGTAGTGAGCAAACTGAGGACCCGGTTACGGGTAGCCTTAATGCGGTTCTTGCCCAATGGCTAACTATTAATAAATATATTCCTGCTGAATACACATCCTTTCAAGGTTCTTCAGTTGGAGCGAACGGTGAGGTATTTATCCGCCTTGTTGATAAAAAAATATTTGTCGGTGGTAAAACTAATTTTGTTATCAGGGGTGAGATAAGCCTCTAAATAGCTGATCCTAATTATGCTACATTCTTGCCATTCCATGCCCATTCCCAGAGTAGGGGGATACCGTATTCATAAAATGCTTAACTTGCCTGAGAAGTTGCCACATATATCGGCATTTGTGGTTTCGGGTTATCGTTTCATGTAAGGCATGCCAAAGTTTCTCAACCACATTAACCCAAGGCGAGTAGACAGGCTGGAATAACAGATTGAATTTAGGGTTTTTCTTTAACCACAACAGCATCGCCATGAGTCGGCGGGCATAACCTTTATCGGAAGTTCGCTGAATTTCTTTTTGCATTCTGCGGCGTTCAGGGCGGGGGATTGGTGCTATGATAGACATAGCTCAGTCATGTTAGTCATTTGTGATAGTTAGCAATTGATCAGATCGCTAAATTTGGACTGAGTTCCTTTCTTTTTGATTTTTTCCGTGATCTACTATTAGGAGCAGCTATTTAGATATGGCCTTCCGAAGCGATGATAAAGCCCTGTTTCTTTTTTCTGCCTTTTTATTCCTTTTCTCTTCTTCAATCTGTTTAAAATGCTCGATTTTCTTAATTTCAAGTTCTGAGTGATAAATCCATTTGTACTTGACGAGATTATCTCTTACCAGAGAAATCCATTCAGAGATGCTATTACCTTCAGCAAGAGGAAAGTAGTACTCAATTGAGTCAATCTGTTGGTCAATATAATACTGTTCTTTATCCTCATCACATTTGTGAGTAACGCAGACTTCAATAGCTACACCGCCAGTCTCTGTCGCAAGATATACGTCTGCCAAGTAGGGCCCGATCCTGTATTCGAGTGCTGACTCTTTAACTTCAGTTGTTAGGCTGGGAACGACAATATCTGTCTCGTCGATGGTTGGTTCTTGGCCTGATTGCGTTCCTCATCAGATAACGCCTCATAACGAGCAATTTCGGTATTGAGCGCGTCAGACTGATTACGCAGTTCATCGAACTGTTTGGCTTCATCGGCATTCAGTGAACGTTTTTCGTTTTCGACTTTGGTAAGCAGCGAACGCATTTGATGGGTTAAATCGGCTTTTTGTTGGCGTAATTCGAGTAGTTTTTTCATGGTGTTTTTAATATCAGTTCTTTTCAGGAAAATATATTTAACAACATGACAAGAAATAAAAAAGCTCTCGTAAGATGAGAGCTAAACAAGCAAAAATATGAGAACAAATAATTTACAATTATTTACCTTTTTCACTTGGTATAACGCTGGGATTTACAAAACTAAAGTATGGATAAAACTTATAGCACGCTTTATTATTTTTCCTTAAATAGGCTGTATTTGTCTTTGTTCCTCCACAATCAGATGTAGCATAAGCGTCTATTCTAAGAGCTATATTAAGTAATGGATCGCTTATATAAGCAACTGGGATAGTTAAAGGCAATATGATCACAAGAATACACATTGACTTATTAGATAATTTTACGAAAGAATTATTATTGATATTTTCAATCCAATGAAAAGGAAGAAAGTTAGAGAAAAATCCAATTAACCAATTAATTAGCGGGGAGAAAATGACCCACACAATAATAAAAGCAAGCAATAAAAAAAACTGAAAAATTATACTTATTATCCAAGGCGAATATGTTAGGTAATCCTTTTCAACTTTAAGTTCATAATTCAACCACTTAATACTGATAATATAGGATGTAGATAATATAATTAATTGATAAAATTTTTTGAAATATTTACTGAGTATGTATTTTATGCTATTCCATTCTGGCATCAGACTTATAAAGCTACCTAAATATATTATGCCAAATGCCACCCATACATTCCCGAAATACATACTTATTAAAGAAACACCATATAAAAATAACGTAACAAAAAAACCATATCGTTGTTTTTTATTGTTAATGTTATTCACCATCACTCCTATTTTATTATTTAATGTTCGTAATTTTTAAAAAATTACTCTGTTTTTTATGCTTTTTAAGTTGAAGCCATAATGAATGGCGAATTAAATCGCCATTCTGATTATGTTATTTATCTTTTACTTTTATAGTATAAGTTTTGTGGACTCCCCCTCCACTTGCAAACATTGTTCCATTAACCCTGCTTACTACTGTTATGTGTATATCGCCTACTTTCGATGGTTTGCCACTTATTATTAGGTGATTAAAGTTTTCTGATATTTCTTCTTTACCATCAAGTAAAAATTTTCTTTTAAGAGGACTCCATGTTATTCCTGAATTAGCCGGTTCTATGGTGACTGGTGTTCCTTCTATAACATATGCACTGCCTCCTTTTATATGTATAGAAGCATGATAATTTTTACCTACAGTGGCATCAGGCAAGTAGTTCCCTTCGGGATAGATAGATACCGAAACTGAGCTACATGATGCAGTCAATATAATAAAAATTAAAAATATTATTTTTTTCATTTTTATTTAAGTGGCTTAAAAACCAATCCTCCAAAAGTGTGTTCAATAAAGTAATCATACGATGAGTTAATTTTCACCCAAGGTTTAACTTTTCCCCATGAAAATAATATGATATCTACACACCCATTCGCATCTTTTTCTGCTTTACTTCTCCAAGAAATCCAGTGGTTTTTTCCTGATGTTTCTTCCATATTTTCTAACATACCAGCAGAAATTAAGGAAACCACATGATAACCTTGATCAATATAACCATTCAGTGTTTCAATGTCTTCTTTATTACTATGCATCAAACTAATATTACTAAATATTTTTTCATAGCCCGCTTTTTCAAACCACTCAGTCAATTTCCCCCACATAGTCACACCAGCAGCCTGATCATCAACTTCATCATAGCTGAAAATCATATTTTCTGAGTCTCTTAAGCTCGCCAGTGTTATCCAATCTAATCCTGATATTCTTGAACCATATTGGTCATAAAAAGAACCTTTAGGGTGAAGACAACCATCACCCGGCTTAATTTCTAATTGGCCTATTTTAGTTTTGCCATATTTCCATAACTCATGAGCGGCTTGTTCATAAATATCCGGTCTGTCCATTTGTAAACAATAAAAAAATGCAGCAGGACCACATAAACTTGCATCACCCTGAGTTGGATAATTTTTTTTAGATAGCCTATCCTGAATTTGTGATTCAATTTTACTTTTCTCAAATGGATCATCTTTGTGACCAATTGGATATTCTTTAGCAATAAAAGGTCGTTCGGGAACAGTCAGTTTTAATTCAACGGTATTATCTCCATCGCTGACCGGTTTTGTTTCAATCGTGCTTTCAAAATAACACGCATTTTCCCGTTTCTTTTCTGAACAGGCTTTACCTGTTACAAACTCACCCAGTGTATACATCTTTTTAAAAGGGGCTTGCAATGCCTGAATCGTATTTGAACCATGTTTGCGATAAAGCATGATTTGCATAATATAAGTCACGGAAAGATCGTCGTCTGTTTCCTGAGTGACATGCTGTTGAGTTTCATAATTGCTCTGTAATTGTGCCTGAAAAATATCAAGCAATATATGATAGCTTCCCCCTTCGTCCTGACGATAAATAATCAAATCATAAAGTAACTTTTCAGCAGGTACATTCGATTCTATTTTTGTGTAAACGGTATAGGTCGGCATGGTATTAATCCTTTAGAATATGAAAACTCAGGTTCTTTTTGTCATCAGTGAGATGCCATTGAGTAAAACCTTGTTTATCGGTCTTCCCTTCTTTTATCTGACTATCTGGCAGACAAACCCGATACTTGCGTTCGGTTAAAAGATTGCCGTCATCATCCACACAACGATAACGAGCATGATGTTTAGCGGGTTTTACCGGAGTCTCTTCAACCAGCGGCTTCTTAAGTGGCTTAACATTCGAGAACCCAGACAATAGTGGCCTGCCTTCTTCACGCCCGGATAATTGCGTAATGCTATAACCCGATGTGCCCGCGGTAAGATGCCGGCATGAAATAGACTTATAATCAATCTGCACTGTTTCATACGGTATCTGGTCATTACTGTCTATCGAATGAGGATAATGACAGGTAAAATCAACAATGGTTGCCCCTGTCAGTTTGATTTCATAAAAGGCTTCTAATTGCCCCAATTGACTGGTTCGGTAACACAAAAAAACGGCCTCTAACAATTCATTACCGTCAATTGCCATTGCTAAGAGTGGCGAGGATTTATCAATAGGCTTGGTAAAGCTAACGGGGTGATGATGCGCGTTCTGGTCGCGGCTCACTGAATGGCGGATACTCAATATCTGTATTTCGTCTTCCCGACCTGCCTGATAGCGATTTCCAATGGATTCAGGCGTTGAGCACCCGGCTGAAATTAACCCCTGTTTCTTGCCTTTGAGTGACAAGTAAATAATATGCGACATCTTGTCTCCTGTAATCTGACTTCCGAAAAATACCGAATAAATGAAGCAGAATACAACAGGAATATTTATCTATTCTAGCTTGAGTGAAAGGGCAGCAATGAATTTGTGATTAATCTCTGTTTTTAAAGTAAATCAGAAGATTACATTGCTTAAATTTCTGGTAGCACCAAATCAGCCTGATACCTTATTTTACGTCTTTTGATTTATCTGGCTTTTATTTACCTGCCAGAGATACCCCCCTATAAATCTTTTTCGCCCTCTCAGTTATGCACCCTCTGCACAATCCACCGAAAGCCTTGCTACATCTGGGTTTGTGGCAATTAATATGATATTCATTAACTGTATCCTCTGTTCACCCCTTTTTTATCCTAATGAAGAGAATGTATATTTGATGTATAGCTAAAAAATAACTATACATCTATTATTTTCTTTTAAATACAGATAGATATTTAAAAAGGTGTAGGGAATGCAGACTAAAACCTAAAAAGTTTATAGAGGGGATTTAAAGTCCCTGCATTCAGGTACAGACGGCAACCACTCTTCGGCTTCTTCTGACAACTCAACATTATAAGAGTAACCTTTCTTGGTTCGCACTTTCCGATACTCCTTCCGGTATTCCAGCATAATTTTGGGCAGCGACTCGCCGAACTTGGTCAGTGTCAGCGGGCGTTCAAAGCCGTGCGCTTCCATAAAAGAAAGATAAGCGTGATACAGGTACAATCTCGGTGCGCGTGGGCTGATGTTCTTATTGCCCATCTTCATCCCTGTTGCATCATTGACAGTCACCAGATAACCGCAAAAGCGATATAACGGATCTGAATTACTTTTTACCGTTAATGCTTCATTAGAATCGCGTTGCGCCTGTAGCAGCTTTTTAGCCTTGTTCTGGTCGGCAAATTCCGTTAATAAGTGGCGGATAATCACAGGCAGTTCCCGGCTGATTTTCTCCGGCAAGTGCGGATCTTTCTCTGACTCTTTGACTGGGATATTAAACGGGAATATCACCCGCCGTCGCGCAATGCCACCATTGCGTTCTGTAAAGCTCATCGGTTCATTATTGGTGGCTAATACAACCGCTTTGATTACTGTAGAAAATTGTTTTTCGTATTTCCCATCGACTTCGATTAAGTCGCCGCCTGTAATGGCTTTTATGCCAGCACCTTCACCAACATATTTAACCTGATCGGGCAACGTAATCAGGCTTTTTCCGACAAACTGATAACGGCCTCTCGCTTCATCCAGCGCTCTCATATTGCCACTGGCGGTATTGTGCTTGCCTGCCAATAAGGTCGCTATATAGGTAAAGATGCTTTTACCGCTGCCGCCTTCACCTGTCACTTCAATAAATAGCTGCCAGTCATAACGGTTTGCCAGAATCATAAACAAGGCCGCTTTGATGCGATTCATTTTGTGCTCATTGCTCCCCGCCGCATGGGATAGCCAGCGGTAAAAATCAGGGGCATGTTCCGGCAAGTTTTCACCCATCTCAGGCGGCGTAAAGGCAATGCCATTATGATTGATGAGCCAGTGTTCTGGCTGGTGCGGGGTAAATTGCTGTGTCGATAAATCATACACACCATTGCGAAAGCCGATTAAATCCTGCCGCTGTTCGCCGATAACCGGTACTTGTAATTTCATGGCACAAATAGCGTTATTGATCCCATTCGGGCTATAAGGGGTTTCGTGCTGGTCAAAAATGGCAACCATTGCGCGGCGCAGCACGTTATCTGATACGGTTTCCCAAGTTGTACCGTTATAGTGATAAACCATTTCACTATCAGGATCTACCGCCACGTTGCCATAGCGTTCAACTAACAACGCCCCGCGCTGACTGGCTGCCATTTGTGCCAGATTATTGCTGGCCTTTTTGGGCTTCTCTTCTTGGATCACTACAGCTTCTGTTTCCACTAGTCTTTTCTCCCCTACCTGATATAACCCGTGGCTGAATGCCTGCTTTGCTGCCTCAATGCCATGATGCTGGCGATAATCGTCCCAATCAGCTTTCAATGCCGTTGGCGGTAGCGTTACCCAGCCGTTAATCGCTATAGCGGCTTTCTCTGCCGCTATCTTGCCAACATTCTTTTTTAGCCTGCCGTTTTTGTCCCGCTCTTCCGGTTTGTGCCAATCATTATCAGCAGCAATGATGATTTTCGCGTCTGGCCATTGCGCCCTGACTTGCTCAGAAACAGTCAGTAAATTACTTTCATCAATGGCTGCCAGTACCATACCTTTATGTAACTGCCTGACCGTTAGCGCGGTGGCGTAACCTTCGGTAATGATGAAAGTGTCTAGCGTTCCGGTAATTTTGGATAAGGGGATAAAACTGCCTTTTTTCTGCGTGCCAGCCACAAGACGTTTTTCACCGTTCGGCTTAATGACCTGTGCGCCCGTGATTGTGCCATCCAATGCCTGAGTGACCAGCAATAACGATCCATCTTTCAATAGTCGCTGATTGGGGCATTTCAGCCCCTTTTTAGTCAGATATTGAGATTCACCCGTAACCGTGCTGGCAACCAGTGCCGCAATGCGTTCAGCAATCGGCTTTGTCGTTGTTGGTTGCTCTTTAACGGGTTTAGGTTCGGGAAAAGGCATTACCAGCACCTCAGCCACCAGCTTAGCAGCTGCAAAAACCGTGACCCCTTTGCTTCTCGCTACCAAGTCCAGCCCATCACCGTGATTCGGTTCATCACACTGGCGACAATGCCAGTCGCCATGATGGTTATCATCGATAAAGTGAAAACGGTCAGTGCCGCCGCATATCTGGCAAGCGCCATGCTTGCCTCTTGCCGGAACGTCAATCCCACAGGCGGGCAATAAAAGTTGCCAGTGACTGGCGGCGGATTGTTTAACCGCTCGGATTACGTCAATCGGACGACTTTTCTGGTTATTCTTTCCTTGACTCATGATTACTCATCCTCGCCATTAACTGCTGCATAAAGCGAATAGTAGACTTCCTGATTGATGTCACAGGCCAGAGAAAGCAAATCATGTAATTCTTCCGAACAGTGTTGGCTAGCCTGCTCAAGAATGACCTCATATAAAGAGGTACATAAACCCGCACGAAATGAAGCCTGACCTAATGGATCGGATTTCCTGTATAAAATGCAATTTAATAATTTATTCATCGGTGGCTGCGGAGCATGTTTCAACAGGGCGTGGTGAACCTCCTGATGAACGCCATGCGCCAATGCAATCAGGTTATTTAAATTGGTTTCGCAGCGTTCATCTTTGGCTTTTTTGGCAATGAATGTAAAAAGTGAAATACCCAGATTTGCACGATGCAGCGCTTGTTTTAGTGAGATGGGTTTATTGCTCATGGTGTGCCTCCTGACGTGATACGAAGATCAGAGAGGAGATGCCAGCCAATAGGCGATCTTCATTTTCACTACTTGCCAGAACAATAACCAAGCGCAATGGGTAAAGATCCACCAGCCGATGAGTACCGGATGCAATTAGGAATGTAAATTTTAGGTGAGTTTGGTTAGACTGTGTGTCAGCCATAGCGTAAGTCTCCTTTACGTTGTGGTTAGACGCCTCGATAGTGGTTCCAAGCACTTCGGGGCGTTGTCTTTTCTGCCTTGAATCACTCAAGGTGCGATTCACTTTACTTGCAATTGAATCGCACTTCAATTCTTTTTTTATAATTCCTTTTGTGTATACTGAATCGCACCTATATATAAGGAGTTCAGCAATGGCAACAGGTTCTAAGAATGCTAAGTCACAACAATTAAACGCAAGATTTCCACATGAAGTTGTAGAAGAAATGGAAAAATACATTGCAGAAGGCGAAAACAAAGCACAGTTTATCGTTACCTCTGTCAAAGCTGAGATCAAACGCCGCCAGCGCAAAGCTAAAACATCATCTGAGCAATAACTAATTAATCGATAATAAATCCAGTAGTTAGCTATTTCTTTGAAAGAGAATAAATTAAGGATAGCATTCGCAGTGTTATCCTTTTCTTTTTCAGTCCAATCAACCGCAATATAATTAATGAAAATATCGCATACCTGATTTTTGATGTATAAAATACCATCACGGTTATTAGCCATGTTTTTATTTATCATTTTTTATTTGCTGTTTTTTTATTCATGGTGAGAGAATGTATTTTCTCTGCTTATCAGTTAGTATATTTTTTTCTTTATGAAATTTCACCACGAGATTCAGTAATACGCTTAGCTATCCAGCTATCAACTTCTGACTCAATAAAAGCAATTGAACGAGAGCCAATTTTAACTTGTTTGGGAAATTTATTTTCCCCAATAAGTTTATAAAGCCACGCTTTGCTGTAACCAGTTCTGCGTTGAACTTCTGGCAAGCGAATAAGATTTTCTTTAGGTATAGTAATTGTTGACATCTTTTCCCCGTTAGTTTGTCTATATTTGATGTTTCTGGACGTTGTTAGAACAGGGATAATTAAACAGAATTTATAATGTGAGATCATCACACTGAAATAGTGCTTTGTTTCATACAAAGAACCAAATATGTTTTGTAGTCCACAAAATAACCATTTATGATTAAAAAAAATCATAAATAGTCATATATTAAACAACAAAGATAATTATTTTGTATTTATTCAGTTAAGCACGTTTCTTAAATTTTCCATGTATCACATTCTCTCCGAATTCGAGTGCTTCCATATAATCCGCATACCATTGCAGCATTTCCCTACGACCATCCAGATATTGGGCGTGATTATAAGTGCCTCGTATACTGTTTTTATCAACATGAGCGAGCTATGTTTCAATCCAAGCAGTGTTATAGCCCTGTTCATGTAAGATTGTGCTCATAGTGTGGCGGAATCCATGACCTGTAGCTTTCCCACCATAACCAATACGTTTAAGAACCTGATTAATAGCGGCTTCACTCATCGGCTTACCTGCATCATTCCTGCCATGAAAAGCAAAGTTAAATCGGCCTGTGATCGCCTCCAACTCTCTCAGCAAAGCCAAAGCCTGCTCAGAAAGCGGGACAATATGAGGCCGACGCATTTTCATGCGTTCTTGTGGGATTTCCCAAATTGCTTTATCGAAATCAATTTCTGCCCAAGTAGAGGCTCGCAGTTCTATTGTTCTTAATCCGGTCAGTAAAAGTAATTTGGTAGCAATTTGAGTAATCTTACTTCCGCTATAGAGGGAAAGTGCCTGTAGGAACGCGGGTAATTCATCAACCTTCAAATGCGGGAAATGTTTGGCTTTAGGTGTTGCTAATGCTCCAGCCAGTTCAGCAGCAGGATTATATTCTGCTCTTCCCGTGACAATTGCATATCTGAAAACTTGGTTACATGCCTGTCTGATCTTTTTCAACTTATCGAGAACGCCGCGCTGTTCCATTTTGCGCAAAACAGTGAGCATGTCTAAGGGCTTAATATCGGTGATGGCTTGCTTGCCGATGTAAGGGAAAATATCTTTTGTGAAGCCTTCTAAAAGGTCTTCTGCGTACCCCTTTGACCAGTTGGGAGCCTTATAAGCGTGCCACTCAAGGGCGATTTTGTCGAAGCTGTTATTTACGATGAGAGCCTTTTCTCTTTTTTCCTGCTTTTTAACTTGCCCCGGATCATCGCCATTTACCAATATTTTTTTAGCATCTTCTCTTTTGTTTCTGGCTTCTGCTAACGTTACGGTGGGATAAGTGCCAAATGCTAATCTCTTCTCTTTGCCTGCAAAGCGATATTTTAACCGCCAACATTTGGAACCATTCGGAAAAATTTCTAAGTACATGCCCCCACCATCGGAGAGTTTGTACGTTTTTTCTTTGGGCTTTGCAGTGTCTATCTGTCTGGCTGTCAACTTCATGTGGGGGCATCCATTTTGATTGAACCTAACAATGCCCCCAGAGATCTGTAGATTTCAACATACCTTACTAGACTACAGGAGAACAGGAAAAGGCTAATACTGCGTATTTACTGGGATTTTGTGGACTTTGGAAGACGTTGCGATATTAATGGATGGTACGCCCTACAGGATTCGAACCTGTGACCTACGGCTTAGAAGGCCGTTGCTCTATCCAGCTGAGCTAAGGGCGCATTATGGTATATAGAATAAGAAACATTATTAATGCCTTAACGCAGCACCGGATTATACGGGCATAATGGAATGAGTCAATGCCCTTTTCGCTCATATGTTCATTTTATGATTATTAATAAAACTGACAGGCGGTTCATGTTCTGACAAAATAGCCCCCATTCCTATACTTGATAATGGAATCTTAAATACATGTCAGCAAAAATTATTGATGGGAAAACGATTGCGCAGACAATCAGAAGCGAAGTTACAGAAAAAGTTAGGCAGCGTGTTGCCGCCGGAAAACGAGCACCAGGTCTTGCCGTCGTTTTAGTGGGAGAAAATCCTGCTTCTCAAATTTATGTCACCAGTAAACGCCGCGCCTGTGAAGAAGTCGGGTTTATGTCCCGCTCTTATGACCTACCTGATACTACCAGCGAAGCTGAATTGCTCTCCCTGATAGATGATCTGAACGCCGATGCGCAAATCGATGGTATTTTGGTTCAACTCCCCTTACCTGCCGGCATTGATAATGTCAAAGTACTGGAACGCATTCATCCCGATAAGGATGTGGATGGTTTCCACCCTTATAATATCGGTCGTCTATGTCAGCGCGCTCCGAAACTGCGCCCTTGTACTCCCCGCGGAATTGTAACCTTGCTTGAACGCTGCAATATCAATACCTATGGGCTAAATGCCGTTATTATCGGCGCTTCTAATATCGTTGGACGCCCAATGAGCCTTGAATTGCTGTTGGCTGGCTGTACAACGACAGTAACGCATCGCTTTACCAAAAACTTACGTGAGCATGTTGAGCAGGCAGATTTACTGGTTGTTGCTGTTGGTAAGCCCAACTTTATTCCTGGTGAATGGATTAAGCCAGGCGCAATTGTGATTGATGTTGGTATCAATCGGCTGGAAAATGGCAAAGTCATTGGTGATGTGGATTTCAATAAGGCGTCTGAACGCGCAAGTTGGATCTCCCCTGTCCCCGGCGGTGTCGGACCGATGACCGTTGCAACATTGATTCAAAATACCTTGCAAGCTTGCGAGGAATACCATGATATAGATACAACTGAAGGTTATTGATGAAAATTTTTTATTTAGATGACCACCCTTATGTCGAGTTATGTGATTTGCTGAAATTTCAAGGATGGTGTGAAAGTGGTGCTGCGGCAAAAGCCGTGATTGCAGAAGGTTTGGTACAGGTTGATAGCCAACTCGAAACTCGCAAACGCTGCAAAATTACTGCTGGTAAAGTTGTTGCCTTTAATGGCGAATCTGTTCGCGTTGAAGAGTAATTCAATAAGTAAACATTATCACTAATACTTTTCAGAAAGACAGTACCTTTTGTATTAAGGTATTGTCTTTTTATTTTATATACCAATCCGACTTCAAGATGCGTGTTATATTTCCCCGCACAGCGGGGAAATATAAGGCCTCGCGTCGTCTTGCGGATTGCAACTTGAAGTTTATCGAGTATAAATAGAAATTAATTATTTTATATAAACCAGTATAAGGTGATATATAAATATTAAATAATATGATGTCAATCATAACACCAATATTATTGGTGGATATTGTTTTTGCTGATTACAGATTTATCTGTTTTTATTCGCAAAATATGTGACGCTGACGATATATTGACAAACAATCATATCAATCTTCTAATAAGTCGCTATACTGAGAAGCTTATGTACAACTGAAACGGAGTTAATTATGTTAAGTAATAGAGCTGCAAGAAGGTTGTTAGGTTTGCCTTATAAATTAAGTAATTCTAAACGTAGAGTAAAAATTTCTCTTCTTCATCCTGCTTCCCGTGATGACACCCATCAAATACCAGAGCCTCTGAGTCATTCTTCTTTCGTTGCCATGAAACGGGATGCGGTTTCTGGAAAAATCACGTATCACGCTGGAAATGCTTTCTATCCTGAGCACTTAAGTAGTCATCAATAAATCTGTCGGTTTTTATTCCGCTCATTTATACCACTAAGTACTACAACTAAAAAAATCTCGCTATCAAAGCGCAAAGACATGAAAGACTGAACCGCCCATTTAAGGGCGGTTCTGGTGTTCGATAAAGCAAAATCGATTATTTACGACGCCATGTTGTTCCTTGCGGGCCATCTTCCAGCTCAATTCCCATTTCATTTAACTGGTTGCGCGCCGCATCCGCCAATGCCCACTCTTTATTTTTACGGGCATCGTTACGCTGTTTGATGAGTGCTTCGATGCGGGCAACATCGTCGTCCGCCTGTGTTCCGCCTTGCAAAAAGTGTTCTGGATCTTGTTCCAAAAGACCAAGAATCCCGGCCAATTTACGTAACCTTGCCGCCAGACCATTAGCCGCAACCATGTCTTCTGCCTTCAGACGATTAAGCTCACGCGCCATATCAAACAAGGCTGAATACGCTTCTGGTGTATTGAAATCATCGTCCATTGCTTCAACGAAACGGACTTCAAATGTTTCTCCACCCGCAGGTTGAACGGATTTATCTGTACCACGCAGGGAAGTATACAAACGTTCAAGGGAAGTGCGCGCCTGTTTCAGGTTCTCTTCCGTATAATTCAACTGGCTGCGATAATGACCGGATAATAAGAAATAACGTACGGTTTCAGCATCGTAATAGGCCAATACATCACGGATGGTAAAGAAGTTATTCAACGATTTGGACATCTTCTCTTTATCCACCATGACCATGCCTGAATGCATCCAATAATTGACGTAAGGACCATCATGGGCACAAGTTGATTGGGCAATTTCATTTTCATGGTGCGGGAACATCAAATCAGAACCGCCACCGTGGATATCAAAGTGATGACCCAGTGTCTTGCCGTTCATGGCGGAACATTCAATATGCCAGCCTGGACGGCCAGCCCCCCACGGAGATTCCCAACTCGGCTCACCCGGTTTGGACATTTTCCATAATACAAAATCCATTGGGTTACGTTTTACATCTGCCACTTCAACACGGGCGCCAGCCTGCAATTGTTCCAAATCCTGGCGGGAAAGCAGGCCATAATTAGGGTTGGTGTCGATGGAGAACATAACGTCACCATTAGCGGCAACATAAGCGTGCTCACGTTTAATCAGCGCTTCCGTGATTGCAATGATCTCTGGGATATGTTGCGTTGCACGAGGTTCTAAATCCGGGCGCAGGATATTCAATGCATCAAAATCGCTGTGCATTTCTGCCAACATACGTGCGGTCAAATCGTCACAACTTTCATTGTTTTCGATGGCGCGTTTAATAATTTTATCATCCACGTCAGTGACGTTACGGACATAGGTCAGATCATATCCCAGATAACGCAGGTAACGAGAAATCACATCAAATGCCACAAATGTTCGGCCATGACCAATATGACACAAGTCATAAATGGTGATGCCACACACGTACATGCCCACTTTCCCTTCGTGAATCGGCCTAAATTCTTCTTTTTGACGGCTGAGAGTATTGAAAATTTTTAGCATCAGTGGGTTTCCGTAAAAATTATGTACGTGTAATAAAATCAAATAAATTGACTGATTATAGGCTTCTTTATCAGCAAGATAAATAAATGAGAATAGAGAGAAGCCAGATCAGACATTTCACCTTGATATGCAATGCTTTGCAAGCGTCATAAACCGTCTTGTTCTGATACTTTCCCTGAGTACTGACTCAAAATCTGAGATATGATATAACAGCGGTTGTTCAAAACCCCCTATATAGGGTCAATCAAAACTATTACTAGGATTTTTATTATGGTGACTTTCCACACCAATTTTGGCGATATCGTAATCAAAACATTCGCTGATAAAGCACCTGTAACCGTTGAAAACTTCTTGAGTTATTGCTCGGAAGGTTTTTATGATAACACTATTTTTCACCGTGTTATCAATGGCTTCATGATTCAAGGTGGTGGCTTTGAACCTGGCATGACGCAGAAAACAGCTAAAGCGCCTGTCAAGAACGAAGCCAACAATGGCCTGAAAAACAGCCGTGGCACCCTCGCTATGGCACGCACCAATGATCCACACTCTGCAACTGCCCAGTTCTTCATTAACGTTGTCGATAACGATTTCCTGAACTTCCGTTCAGAGCGCCCGGATGGATGGGGTTATTGCGTATTTGCCGAAGTGGTTGAAGGCATGGATGTAGTTGATAAGATCAAAGGTGTTTCTACTGGCCGCAGCGGTATGCACCAAGATGTACCACATGAAGATGTGATCATTGAACGTGTCACTGTCAGCGAATAATTACCGTTAGAGAATCATCGCTACATGAGTACACTGTTTATTGCAGACTTGCATCTCAGTGAACAAGAACCGGCAATTACTGCCGGTTTTCTGCGTTTTTTACGTGAAGATGCAATCCACGCTGAAAGTCTTTATATTCTCGGTGATTTTTTTGATTACTGGATTGGTGATGATGATCCCAACCCATTGCATACTAAAATCGCCCAGGCCCTTAATGAACTGAAACAACAAGGTATTCCCTGTTATTTCATTCATGGCAATCGTGATTTCTTGCTCGGCTCCCGTTTTGCCAGAGAGAGCGGCTTGATTCTGCTTCCACAGGAAAAAGTACTGGAGTTGCACGGTAAACGTATTCTGATTTTGCATGGCGATACGCTATGCACCGATGATATCAACTATCAGCAGTATCGTAAGCGAGTACATACTCCGTGGATACAACGGCTATTCCTGCTTCTTCCTTTATTTATCCGTTTGAAAATTGCCGCCAAAATGCGAGCAGGTAGCCAATATGCCAACAGCCAAAAATCTTCATCTATTATGGATGTCAATCAAGAGGCTGTTACCGAACATTTTAAAAAATATCAAACAGATTGGATCATTCACGGTCATACTCACCGACCAGCAATACACGATATTCAGATTGGCGATAAGACCATGCATCGCGGTGTATTAGGAGCATGGCATGAGCAAGGTTCGATGTTCAAAGTTACAGAAACGGCTATTGAGTTAATATCCTTCGCCTTCTAAGCGCCTTGCTTATTTTGTAAAAATCGATAAATCAAACGACGCAAACGTTTTCCTCATGCTATTAGCATGATATGATCCGCCGTCTGAAATTTCATCTTTGTTCTGGTAGACACCCAATACAGGAGCATCTGATTTATGACGTCCAGCTCTGATCCCACAATAGCTATTACCCCAACAATGACTTCTCCAACAGAAATAGAACCCCAAAACCACGCCAAAATCGCCATTGTCATGGGTTCTAAAAGCGACTGGGCAACCATGCAACATGCAGCCGATATCCTGACCGAACTGGCTATTCCTTTTCGTGTTGAAATTGTTTCGGCACACCGAACGCCAGATAAGCTTTTTCGTTTCGCAGAACAAGCGAAAGAAAATGGTTTTGATGTGATTATCGCGGGTGCTGGTGGAGCAGCACATTTACCGGGGATGTTGGCAGCTAAAACCTTAGTGCCTGTGCTTGGGGTACCGGTACAAAGCGCGGCGCTTAACGGTATTGATAGCCTGTATTCTATCGTCCAAATGCCAAAGGGCATTCCGGTTGGTACACTGGCTATCGGTAAGGCAGGAGCCGCAAATGCCGCATTGTTGGCGGCTCAGGTGCTGGCGTTGCATGACAATGCGCTGTTTCAACGTTTATCAGATTGGCGCAGTGAACAAACTCAGGCTGTTCTGGATAACCCAGATCCACGGGAGGATGCATGAAGCCTGTTTGTGTATTGGGAAATGGTCAGTTAGGCAGAATGCTACGTCAGGCCGGTGAACCGTTGGGGATCGCTGTTTATCCTGTTGGGTTGGATGCCGAACCGGAGGCAGTGCCTTACCAAAGCAGCGTGATCACCGCAGAAATTGAGCGTTGGCCCGAAACTGCCTTAACCCGCGAGCTGGCTCATCATCAGGCGTTTATCAATCGTGAGATTTTTCCGCAACTGGCGGATCGTTTGCCACAAAAACAGCTCATGGATACGTTGGGTTTATCAACCGCGCCGTGGCAACGGCTTTCCTCTCCCGAACAATGGTCACAATTCTTTGCGGAGTTAGGGGATTTTATCATTGTCAAGCGACGGACTGGGGGCTATGACGGACGCGGCCAATGGCGTATCCGGCCGGGTGATGAAACAACGCTTCCACCTGAAATTTACGGTGAATGTATTGTGGAACAGGGTATTCCGTTTTCGGGGGAAGTTTCGCTGGTGGGAGCCCGTAATGCCAAAGGTGAATCAGTATTCTATACCTTGACTCACAATTTGCATCAGGAAGGTATTTTGCGTACCAGTGTTGCTTTACCTGATAATAGCGCCGATAAGCCATTTCAACAGCAAGCAGAGCAGATGCTATCTACCATCATGAATCACCTGAACTATGTTGGTGTTATGGCGATGGAGTGTTTTATTGTTGGCGATAATTTGCTGATCAATGAATTGGCTCCACGCGTTCACAATAGCGGTCACTGGACACAAAACGGCGCTTCTATCAGCCAGTTTGAACTTCACCTGCGGGCGATCTTGAATCTTCCTATACCACAGCCTGAAATCTTTGCACCATCCGTCATGATCAATCTGATCGGCACAGAGGTGAATCCCGCATGGCTGAGTTTGCCGCTGGTTCGTTTACATTGGTATGAAAAAGAAGTTCGTCCTGCACGTAAAGTAGGCCACTTAAATGTGACCCATGCTGATAAGGGAACATTGAAAACAACGTTGCAAACATTAGCCTCCCTATTGCCAACAGAATACCAAAGCAGCCTTAAATGGGCACAAGATAAATTCAGTTGATCAATTGCCAACTAAAGAAAGTGGTAGTGATTAAAATAAGCTACCACTTCCCGATTTGGTTAACGTTTATTGCTAATAATCAGTGTGCTAAATCCATTTGATAATACGCTCTCTTTACCTTGCACAAGGCCTAATCTCTTCTATTAGAGATCCCGCCAGCTTTCCAGTTGCAGCTTTGTTGGCTACGCTCGGTCACATCGTTATCTATTCTGCCGGAGATTCGTTCTCTTGCTGTCTCGCTGCATCTTTAAATCCATAGGTGATAACCCTGAAATGCTCGATTTCAAACCCGAATTGCATTATGACTTAGGCAAAGAATTAGGCTCTCAAGCCGGTCATTTGTGGACTAGGATTGTCGTGAATTCCGTCAAAAATAAGTACAAAATCAGAGATACGTCGGGTTTTCACACCAATCAATTTAGCTATGGTGTGTTTATTCGATACAGCTTTTTCTCATAAACACATAAAATAGTGCCGCTTTTAATCGTTTATATCCTTGATGGAGTCACAATGTCCATTCAACACGACAAATTCGGACGTACTTATCAGTGGTTTTTGCTGATACTTTTAGGCATGGTCTATTTTCTATCCACAGCAACAACCTTTACGTCATTGGGTGTTGTCCTGCCGAGTATGATTTATGAACTGGGCTGGAGTTGGACAAATGCAGGATTAGGATTCACACTGCTTGGCCTGACTTGCGGGTTATCCAGTTTTCTGCCAACGGTATTTATTCGTAAAATTGGCGTTCGTTTTACCCTGTTTATCGGCCTGCTGATTTTTCTGGCGGGTTTCTACAACCTTTATCATACATACGCTATTTCATCCTATTTTATCGGTACGGCTTTAATGGGGATCGGTTTTACTTTTCTGGCAACCGTGCCGGGCACTTATGTGATTTCACGGCTATATGAGAAACAATCCCTTGCTTTTGGTTTCTACTTCACAATAGGTGGACTGGGTGGGGTCATAGGCCCGTGGATCTACTTTATGGCGACCCGTATTTGGGGAACATGGCGGATGCATTGGATGATTTCCGCTATTATCCTCTCCATTTTCGTCATTCTGACGATTATTATTCTTCAGGAAGGTAAACGGGAAATCGCTCACGCCAAGGCCGTAAACCAGAAACATAACAATCAGGAAACTTCCAGCATTTATCGCACTAAACAACGTTGGACTGCACACCAAGCCCTACGGACATGGCAATTCTATGTGATTGCGGCAACTTACACCGCATTTTTATGGTGTGGCATTACCGTCAACAGTTTTGCAGTTGCCCATATTATCGAAAATGGTTTCAGCGAAGCTATTGCCGCCGGGTTACTGAGCACAATGGCTTTTATCAATGCATTTTCCCGATTAGCCGGCGGTGCCGTTGGGGAATGGGTAGAGCCGAAAAAATTACTGATTATCAGCCTGTCCGTTATTATATTTGGCTTGATTGCACTGAGTATCGCCTCATCATGGCCGTTTTTGGTTGCGTTCACCGTGTGTGTCGGGATGGGATATGGCATGACCTTCCTTGCTTCCAGTGTATTGCTGGCTAACTATTTTGGTCGCAAGCCTTATCTGGAACTGTTTTCTATCATGAACCTGATATCCACCCTGGCTTGTCTGGCACCTTTTTTTGCCGGTGCCATCAAAGATTATTCAGGCAGTTTTACCTCTGCATTCCTGATTATTGCCATTCCCGTATTTGTTGTTCTTGTCGTAACATTAATGATGAAACCACCTGCTCATAAAATGAGAAAATACACGGTTGAAGGCACCAAATTTACTGAATAAGGTAAAAATGAACTGAAATAACGTACAAACAAGGAAATTAAGAGAAGAATTTGCCTGATAATATCCGGTCAGATTGCTGATAAACCTCGTTGGTTCAAACGAGGTTTATCAAAGATGTGGGGATTATTCAGGCAAGCGCCGATATTGCCCTTGCTTCCTTAATAGCCTAACCCCCAACCAGCCACCGCATAGTGAAAGCAGTAAGCTACTGATGATGGGAAGCAGAAACCACATCTGCCATTGTGGCTGCCACGGGAAATCAAAGACCTGAGTCTGTAACAACCAAAGTGCAATTTCTGCACCCAATGCTGCCGCTAAACCGGCCATAAAACCTAGCAGAGCAAATTCACTCCATAATGTATGACGCAAAAGTTTTTTGCTCGCCCCTAATGTGCGGTATACCACCAATTCAAGTTGTCGCTGGTTCATACCAACCTGAATTTGTGCCAATAACAGCAATCCGCCACAGATCATCACCAAAACAACCATAACTTCTAATGCCTTGCTAACTTGCTGCAAAATGCCTTGTGCTTGTTTGAGTATCGAACCAATATCCAACACGCTGATGGTTGGGAAATGGCGGTTAATTTCCGTTAACAGCTTTCCCTCTCCTTCATAATGAAAGCTGGTTAACCACATTCCGGGCTGATTTTCCAACGTCTCTTTGGCGAAAATAAAAATGAAGTTCGGGTTTATGCTCTCCCAATCCACCTTGCGAATACTGCTTACTGTGGCATGAAACGTTCGGGTATCTCCGGTGAATGTGAGCCTATCTCCCAGGTTAATTTGCAACCGTTCAGCAACACTTTGCTCCATAGAAACTTCGTTCGGTTTTGGCGGCCATGTTCCCGCAATCAGGGTATTAAACGGCGGCAGTTCTGCTTTCCATGTTAAGTTCAGTTCGCGCCGCACGGTAGTACTATTAGGCTGTTTTTTATCCGCCCATGCCAGCGCAGATTGTCCGTTCACTTCCGTCAAACGTGCCAATACCACGGGATAAAAATCGGTCGGTTTCACCTGATATTTAGCCAATAAGTCATTAACCTGAGCCGTTTGTGGTTGGGTCATGTTAAGCAGGAAATAATTAGGGCTATCCGGCGGTAATTGCTGTTGCCATTGGTTCAATAAATCTCCCCTTGCCATAATCAGCAAAGCCAACAACATGAATGACAGAGAAAATGCCGCCAATTGGGTCATGGTCTGAAATGGCCGACACAGTAACCGATTAACCGCCAGACGCAGGCTTAACTGACGGAACGTCACACGGCGCAGTAGCCATAATCCCCCCCACCCCAATAACGCCAAAGACAACGCGACAATCGGTACTCCCGCTAACAGCGACCATAACAACGGCTGGGTGCCTGCCAGTAATACCAATCCTCCCGTTATGATGAATACCACCGCAGGCAAATAATAACGTAATGGCCAGATGGATGCCGTTACGTCACTTCTCAATACCCGTGAAGGCTGAGTAGCCATAAGTTGACGATAAGGACGGACACCCACCAACACGGCCATGCCAAACAGGGCGGCTATCGCCCATACCCACGGCCACATTCCCGCAGCCGGTAACATCTTAGGTAACATTCCTGCCAAAATTCGAATCAATGCAGACTCAAAAGCCAAACCTAAAATGGAGCCTACCACGATGGCGGCCAGTAATATCACTAACCATTGTCCAATGATCCATTGGCGCAACGCCCAACGCCCTGCCCCTAATGTTTTCAGGATGGCTATCAGGTTATGCCGGCTACGGCAGTAATGCGCCATAGAAACGGCCATCGCAGCAACAGCAAGGAGTAATGTCAACAACGCTGACAGCAATAAAAATTGCTGGGCACGCTCAATGGATTGTGCCATAACACCATTATCTTGTTGCAAGGTCAGCCAGCGTTGATCGGCTTTTAGTTGTGGTTCAACGAATTGCTGGAATGATTGGATGGCGGCAGGAGAACCCGCAAACATATAACGGTAAGTCAGGCGGCTCCCGGGTTGAATCGCCCCTGTTAACTGAGCATCATCGATATTGATTAAAATTCGGGGAGAAATCTGGAAGGGATTGAAACCGCTGTCAGGTTCTTGCAGCAATTCGCCGCTAATCTTCAATGTGGTATCTCCCACATCAATATTATCCCCGACTTTAACGCCCAATAGTGCCAACAATCGTGGGACTACCAGCACTGAACCTTTTTCTGGCTTTAACCCATGCGGATGGGTTTCCAGTTCGCCATACAGAGGATAACGCTCATCTGCGGCTTTCACCTGAGCCAGTTGCGGAATATCTCCCGCATATGTCATGGTCGAAAATGAGATTTGGCGACTTAATGTCAATCCCTGTTCTTGTGCCTTTTGCAACCAGGTTTCATCAACGGGATACGAAGCCCTTAAGACAAGATCACCCGCCAGAAAATCACGGCTTTGATAATGCACACTTTGATCAATACGATCACTAATACGCCCTAATGCCAGTACACAAGCCACTGCCAACGTCAGAGATAACCAGACAATCAGGAGAGAAGGTGTGCGCCATTCACGCCAAAACCAACGCCAGATCATGCTTCCTCCCGTAATTTTCCATCTACCAGACGTAAACGACGCTGGCAACGCGTTGCAAGTTGGCTGTCGTGCGTCACTAATATCAAAGTAGTGGCGTAATCATGATTAAGGGAAAACAGCAAATCGACGATGCGCTCTCCTGTCTGGCGATCAAGGTTACCTGTTGGTTCATCGGCAAACAGGATTTTGGGACGAGTACAGAATGCCCGTGCCAACGCCACCCGCTGTTGTTCTCCCCCCGAAAGTTGGGCTGGCATGTGTTTCAGGCGTTTTCCTAACCCTAACTGTTCGAGTAGTTCAATGGCTTGTTCACGACTTTGGGTTTCCGATTCACCACGCAATAGTGCCGGAAGCTGGACATTCTCCAGTGCATTCAGGGTGGGGATCAACATAAATGACTGAAAAACAAAGCCTACATTTTCTGCCCTTAACTGTGCGCGCTGCTCTTCATTCATGCGACTAATATTTTGCCCCAATAGATGAACTTCTCCCCCGCTACCATCATCCAATCCGGCAATAATACCCAGAAGTGTTGATTTACCTGATCCTGACTCACCAATTAATGCAATTGTCTGTGCTGGCTCGACAACCAACTCAATACCTTGCAATATATTAATTACCTGTTCCCCTTGACCGACATGTTTAGTGAGATGATGAACTTCAAGAATACTTTCTACAGCCATGTATTTTTCCTTTTATTGTTGGTGCTATGCAGTGCCAGAGCAGCGGCGGCAGATACCCTGCTTATATTAGGTGATAGCCTCAGTGCGGGATATCGTTTACCCGTTGAGCAATCATGGCCTGCACTGATGGCAAAACAGTGGCAACAAGCCGGCAAAAAAACCGTCATTATTAACGGCAGTATTAGTGGCAATACTGTCGCGCAAGGGCTTGAGCGTTTGCCTGAGTTATTAAAACAGCACAATCCAAAATGGGTTTTGATAGCGCTTGGTGCTAATGATGGACTGCGTGGTTTTCCCATTCAAAACATAGAACAGGATTTGCAACAGAGCATTCATTTGATCAAACAAACCGGCGCACAACCGTTATTAATGCAAGTCCGAATTTCACCTAATTATGGAAAGCGATATACCGAATCCTTTGCCAAAATTTATCCCACACTGGCTGAACGCAACCAAATTCCTCTGCTGCCATTTTTCATGGAACACGTTGCTATCAAACCAGAATGGATGCAAGATGACGGGCTACATCCCAATCAAGCGGCACAACCCTTTATTGCTGATTGGATGTCCAACACATTATCGACATACATCAACTCTCCTTAAGTAAAAAATATTTCTTAATAGTAAATCATTTATTTCCATAAATTGATGCAGGTAAACAAGTAAAGTTATGCAAAAAGCCATTTTTATTACTGGGTGTTCTAGCGGGATTGGGTTAATCGCGGCCAAAACCCTCCACCAACGTGGTTACCGCGTACTCGCAGCTTGCCGCAAACCCTCTGATTTGGCCCATATGCGTGAATTGGGGTTCGAACCCATCGAATTGGATTTAGATGATAAAGAAAGCGTAGAGTGCGCCGCCAGGAAAGTAATCGAATTAACCAACGGTCGTCTGTTCGGGCTATTCAATAACGGGGGATTTGGTGTTTACGGTCCATTGGAAAGTATCTCCCGCGAACAGATGGAAAAACAGTTTTCCACCAATTTCTTTGGCGCCCACCAACTGACGTGCCTGTTATTGCCCGCTATACGCGCTTACGGCGCAGGACGGATTGTTCAGACCAGTTCTGTAATGGGATTGATTTCGACACCAGGCCGTGGCGCATATGCTGCCAGTAAATATGCTCTTGAAGCCTGGTCGGATGCCTTACGGGGCGAATTGGCTGAAACCGACATTAAAGTCAGCCTGATAGAACCTGGCCCAATTCATACCCGTTTTACGCACAATATCAACCAAACACAGCAGGGTCATCCGGTTGAGAATCCAGGCCTTGCTCGTCGTTTTACGTTGATGCCTGAGGATGTCGTCTCTAAACTGATTCATGCGCTGGAAAGCGCCAACCCGAAATTACGCTATTCGGTTACGTTATTGACTCATGCAGTAAAAATGATGCGCCGTCTACTCCCTGAGCGATGGCTCGATAGAATCTTGCGCTGGCAAAGTAAATAGACATTGAAAAACAGACAAACAAGTCTTATTTATTCATGTAATCACCTTACAACGACTCAGAGAAAAATCCCATGGAACCAACCGTGAATACAAACAATAATACTGCCCATATCATTAATATTGATGAATCGAATATTACCCAGGTTGTTCAGCACTCTCTCACCCAGCTTGTCGTATTCTACTTCTGGTCTCCACAGGACCTACATTGCCATGAATTAGAAACCACGCTTGATAAAATAGCCCATGAATATGCCGGGCAATTTGCCCTGGCTAAAGTTAATTGCGACCAACTTTTCCATATCGCTGCACAATTTGGTGTGCGTAGCTTACCTACCGTACTGTTCGTAAAAGAAGCTCGCCCTGTTCAGGGTTTTGAAGGTATTCAGACAGATGAAGCCATCAGAAAGATTTTTGCCACTTTCCTCCCTCAAATGGCAAAATCACCATTAGAGCAAGTTGACGAACTACTTGCAGAAGGTAAAGAGCAGGAGGCACTGCTTTTACTCAAAGAAATCCATCAGGAAAATCCGCAAGATACAGAGATTACCTTATTGCTAGCCCAAGTGAACCTTTCACTCAATCATCTTGAAGAGGCCCAAAAAATACTGGATACCGTGCCATCAGAAGCCCAAGATGAACACTATAATGAGTTACTTGAGTACCTTAAGTCCCAACAAGAGGCGGCTGATTCCCCTGAGATTCGACAACTACAACAAGCGTTGGCAATGCAATCAGAGAATGCAGAATTAGCCGTACAACTGGCGGCCAAATTACACGACGTTGGCCGTAATGAAGAGGCTCTGGAATTACTACTTAGTTTTCTGAAAAAGGATCTTTCTGCTGCCGAGGGTGCAGTGAAAAAGACGATGATGGATATTCTTTCTGCACTGAGCACCGGAGATACTCTGGCATCTAAATATCGTCGTCATGTATACTCTTTACTCCATTAAGTAAAGAAAATTTATATATTCCATAATTAGCTAAGTAAGGGAATTGTTATGGATCTACTCTCTTTTGGTGCTGTACCGATTTTAATCGTTATTGCGGTTGCTATCGTCTTTACCTGTGTCAAAACCGTTCCACAAGGCTATCAGTGGACTGTTGAGCGCTTTGGACGTTATACCCGTACATTAACACCAGGCCTGCACATTATCATGCCATTTGTTGATCGTATCGGCCGTAGAATCAATATGATGGAACAGGTTCTGGATATCCCATCGCAGGAAGTTATTTCTCGTGATAATGCCAATGTCACTATTGATGCCGTCTGCTTTATTCAGGTCGTCGATCCTGTACGTGCTGCCTATGAAGTCAGCAATCTGGAACTGTCCATCATCAACCTGACCATGACGAACTTCCGTACCGTGCTGGGTTCAATGGAACTGGATGAAATGCTGTCCCAACGCGATTCCATCAACAGCCGATTGCTGGCAATCGTCGATGAAGCGACTAACCCGTGGGGTGTCAAAATCACGCGGATTGAGATCCGCGATGTGCGTCCACCTAAGGAGTTGATCTCCGCGATGAACGCCCAAATGAAAGCAGAACGTACCAAACGTGCAGATATTCTTGAGGCGGAAGGTATTCGTCAGGCCGCCATTTTGAAAGCGGAAGGGGAAAAACAGTCGCAAATCCTGAAAGCAGAGGGTGAACGCCAGTCAGCCTTCCTGCAAGCGGAAGCTCGTGAACGAGCCGCCGAAGCAGAAGCGCGTGCAACCAAAATGGTTTCTGACGCTATTGCTAATGGTGATATGCAGGCAATTAACTACTTTGTTGCCCAAAAATATACCGATGCCCTCACCAACATTGGTGCCTCAAATAACAGCAAAGTGATTATGATGCCACTGGAAGCCAGCAATTTAATGGGCGCCATTGGTGGTATTGCCGAATTAATTTCCGAAAGCAAGAAGAGCAAACAGGATAAATAGCCATACAGGATAATTGTTATGATTGAACAGATCGCCGCTCAACCAGCCTGGTTCTGGCTCTGTTTTGGTGGCCTGCTTCTGATTGCGGAATTACTGGGAACGGGGGGATATCTGTTGTGGACAGGAACCGCAGCCGTGGTTGTTGCCCTGATCACATGGATTTTCCCTAATATGGACTGGGAATGGCAAGGTACTCTGTTTGCTGTCTTAACCTTGCTTTCTGCTATTGCCTGGCGTAGCTGGCTACGCCATCGCCCCCGCCAGGCCAGTGATAAGGCACTCAATCAGAAGAACCACCAATTGATTGGCATGCGAACCCGTTTAATCACGGGTACCGAAAACGGTTTTGGGCGAGTCAAACTGGCCGATGGCAGTTGGCGCGTTCACTGTGACCGAGAACTTCCGGCCAATAGCGAAATTGAAGTCATCGCCGTTGACGGGATCACATTAAAAGTGAAACCGGTTTCCCATCATCCGTGATGCTGACAGCAGCCAGATAAATGCTCAATGATGGGACAATCCGCCCCATCATTTCCCGGGCATTCAGCCACCAATACCAGTAATTTTTCCTTTATCTTTTGCAATTCCACCACCGTTTTTTCTATTTCCGCCACTTTTTGCAGGGTCGCCATTTTTACATCGGCACTGTGACGGTGAGGATTGCGCAATAATCGCAGCAATTCGCGACACTCCTCCAGCGTAAATCCGACCTCTTTCGCTTGACGCAAAAGCATCAGTTCGTCAATGTGCCTTTTCTGGTAATGACGATAGCCATTATCTCCCCGCCCCGGTGCAGTAATGAGATCTTTTTCTTCATAAAACCGAATCGCTTTGCGGGTTAAACCGGTCTTACGGGCAATTTCACTGATATTCATTATTTCCCCTTGACCTTCCCCTTGCAGGAAGGTTTAGCCTTAATGATAAGTATATCACTCTGTATCAGGAGATAGTGTTATGTCCACAACCACCATTCTCGCACTTCAAGGCCTGACTTGTATGCATTGTGTCGGCCGGGTCAAAAAAGCGTTGGAAAAAATACCCGGCGTTGAGCTGACGGATGTGAACCTCAATTATGCCAAAGTTATCAGTCATGTTTCACCTGATGAATTGATTGCCGCCATTGTTGCCGAAGATTATCAAGCCACTGTTGCCAGCCGACCCGATGTTGTATTGCGCCTGTCAGGTTTAAGCTGCATGAAATGTGCAAATAAGACACAAAAGGCATTGGAAGCAGTAGAAGGTGTTATCGCCACAGAAGTTGATACCCAAACCGCAAAAATCTATGGTAAAGCAGAGAACAGTGCCTTAATTCATGCAGTCGAACAAGCCGGATATCACGCTGAATTAGCCACGGAAGCCGGTGGCCCAAAAACTGAGCCACTGGCAATACATGTGCCACAGACTCCGGAGTCTTTGGCAGCGGCAATATCTTCGACTCCGGTAGAAACCGTTTCTGTTGAGCACAGCAACAAAAATGATGTGAGTGGTGATGACAGCATTCAGCTCCTGCTGGATGGCATGAGCTGTGCAAGCTGTGTCAGCAAAATACAACAAGCCCTGCAATCCGTTGATGGCGTGGAACATGCCAGAGTCAATCTCGCGGAAAGAAGCGCATTGGTCACAGGCCATGCATCACCAAATGCCTTAGTTGAAGCCGTCATCAAGGCCGGTTATGGTGCGGAAATCATTCAGGATGAAACAGAACGCCGTGAACGCCAGCAACAAGTCGCGCAAGCTCATATGCGCCGCTTTCGCTGGCAATCGGCCCTTGCGTTAGTGGTTGGGGTGCCTGTCATGGTGTGGGGTATGATAGGCGACAACATGATACTCACACCAGCAAACCACGCCATTTGGCTAACGATTGGTTTGATAACGCTGGTTGTAATGATATTTGCAGGCGGACATTTTTATCGTAACGCGTGGCAAAGTCTAAAAAATGGCAGTGCGACAATGGATACCCTCGTAGCTCTGGGTACTGGCGTAGCGTGGCTTTATTCAATGAGCGTCAATTTGTGGCCAGAAATTTTCCCTCACCAAGCCCGCCATCTTTATTATGAAGCCAGTGCCATGATTATTGGTTTGGTCAATCTCGGCCATGCCTTGGAACAACGTGCCCGCCAACGCTCTTCCAAGGCTCTTGAGCGATTATTGGATCTCACTCCACCAACAGCGCGGGTAGTTACCTGTGAAGGTGAAAAAACAGTGCCACTGGCTGATGTAATGCCCAATATGATACTGCGCCTGACAACAGGAGATCGCGTTCCGGTTGATGGTGAAATTACTCAGGGTACAGTTTGGCTGGATGAAGCCATGCTGACCGGTGAGCCTATCCCTCAGCAGAAAACAACTGGCGATACCATCCATGCCGGTACTGTCGTTCAAGATGGTACGGTCCTGTTTAAAGCCAATGCGGTTGGTAGCCAGACAACCCTGTCACGCATTATTAAACTTGTTCGTCAGGCACAAAGCAGCAAACCTGAAATCGGCCAATTGGCCGATAAAATATCCGCAATATTCGTGCCTGTTGTTGTTGCTATTGCCCTGATTGCCGGCACGATTTGGTATTTTATCGGCCCTGCCCCACAAATCATGTACGCGCTGGTCATCATGACAACCGTTTTGATTATCGCCTGTCCCTGCGCGCTTGGGCTGGCAACCCCCATGTCCATCATCTCAGGGGTAGGACGGGCAGCCGAATTAGGTGTATTGGTGCGTGATGCTGATGCCCTGCAACATGCCAGCCAACTGGATACGATTGTCTTCGACAAAACGGGCACCTTAACTGAAGGTATGCCGCAAGTCACAGAGATCCACACCTTTAATGGTTTTACCGAAGAGCAAGTATTACTGTGGGCCGGTGCATTAGAAAATGGCTCAAGTCACCCTCTGGCAAAAGCTATTTTATTGCAAGTTGAGGGGCAAAAATTACCCGAAGTACGAGCATTCCGTACCTTGGCAGGCTTGGGTGTTAAAGGGGAAACCAGCGATATTACTCTGTTATTGGGTAACCCAAAATTGCTTGAGCAGCATCAGATTGAAACCACAGAATTAAAGCCATTAGTTGCAGCACAAGCAGAAAAAGGCATCACACCTGTTATTCTGTCAGCCAATGGCAAAATCGCTGCCCTGTTTTCTATTCGTGATCCCTTACGGCAGGACACTGTTTCTGCCCTGCAACGTTTACATCACCAAGGCTATCGTTTGGTTATGTTAACAGGAGATAATCCTGCCACAGCAAATGCTATCGCCCAAGAAGCGGGTATTGACCAGGTGATTGCTGGTGTTTTACCTGATGGCAAAGCCGCAGTCATTCAGTCACTGCAATCAGAAGGCAGGAAAGTGGCGATGGTCGGCGATGGCATAAATGACGCCCCTGCATTAGCGCAAGCGGATGTCGGCATCGCCATGGGAAGCGGTAGTGATATCGCCATCGAAACCGCAACAATTACCCTGATGCGCCATAGTTTGCACGGGGTTGCCGATGCAGTTGAATTATCCCGTGGTACATTGCGTAATATGAAACAAAACCTATTTGGTGCCTTTGTCTACAATACATTGGGTATTCCAATCGCAGCCGGTATTTTATTCCCTTTCACTGGCACCTTACTAAACCCTGTCGTTGCAGGTGCGGCCATGGCATTATCTTCTATTACTGTTGTTAGTAATGCCAATCGCTTATTGCGCTTCAAGCCTAAATCCTGACCTAATATTCAGGAAATTTTATTTTTCCCATGAAAAGCTAAACCTATTTCGTTTAGCTTTTCATCCCGCACTTTTCCCTCTTTCTTGTTGGTGATTAACAGGTTAGCATACCGCCCAATGCCAGCTATTGGAGTATGCAATATGGGAAAATTAATGACCTATTTCAGTAAAATATTGGGATTCAATTCCCAACGGCATTACCCTTACCCGGCTTTTGACATCAATTTAAATAATAATAAACAATTACATATTGTTGGCAGCATTCATATGGGTACTAAAAACATGTCCCCACTTTCTGAGGTATTGCTGGAACAGTTAGAGCAAGCGGATGCGCTGATTGTCGAGGCAGATATCACGCAGGCCAATTCCCCTTTCAAGGAAACATTTCCTGAACAGCCCGAACTATCACAACGTTTATCTCCCGAACATTTTGCCTGTTTGCAACACTATTGCCGAGAAATTCAACATCCTGTCACGTTGCTGGATCCATTGCCATCGTGGCAAGTCGCATTGATATTACAGGCTGCCCAAGCCCAATATTTGGGGTTACAACCTCAATATGGTATCGATTGCCAATTACTGAACAGTGCAAAAGCACTCAATAAACCCATTATCGAATTGGAAGGGACTGATGCACAAGTTAACCTTCTCACCAACTTACCAAACGGTGGGATTTCACTATTGGAAGATACCATTACCCATTGGCATACTAATGCCCGCGCTTTACAGACTATGATTAGCTGGTGGATGAATTACAAACCGGAGAAACAGAATCAGGTAATACCCATGACATTCTGCGAAGAGATTTATCAAACCCTAATGGCTGAACGCAACCATCAGTGGAGTGAGCGATTACATGGTTTACCCGCAGGAAAATATCTGGTTGCAGTAGGGGCCTTACACCTCCACGGCGAGAACAACTTACGACAGATGCTGGCAAAACCACAAACATAGCAACTTCATCTGTTTCATTCTGAAAACTAATTATTACGGATAAGCAGTTATAAACTGATCGTTATAGGAAAAAATATGACCCCCGCTGTTATCTTGCTGGAAAAACAAAAAATTAATTTCAAACTTCATCCTTATGACCACGATGTCAATGAACATAATTTTGGTGATGAAGTGGTGAAAAAACTCGGTTTAGATGCTAATCAGGCTTTTAAAACACTGTTGGTCGCATTGAATGGTGATCCTAAAAATCTTGCTGTCGCCGTGACACCGGTCTCTGGACAACTCGATTTGAAAAAAGTGGCTAAAGTTTTCAGGGCCAAAAAGGCAGAGATGGCCGATCCTCAACTGGCACAAAAAGTAACAGGTTATTTAGTCGGTGGCATTAGCCCGTTGGGACAGAAAAAACGTCTACCTACCGTGATTGACAGCCAGGCGCAAACCTTGCCAACCCTATTTATCTCTGGTGGTAAACGTGGTTTAGATATTGAATTGTCCCCCATAGACTTATGCCAATTACTTAATTGTTCATTTGCTGATATTGCTAAAATTTGAAAATTTATTGCCATTCTCGCTGAATTTTTTCGAGCTGGCGTTGTTTTCTCCAAAACAGGGACTTGTGATAAACAATAATGTCGATACACGTTCCTCACAGTGCAAAAATCATTAATTACGCTGCTATTTAATAATTAAATTATTATTCAATTTCAACCGTTCCTATTATAGATTATGCATAACACGCCTTATTGATAATAAGCCAAAGACCATCTGTCTTGCAGATGGTCTTTTTATACAAAGAACTAACAGCAATCTATACTCGATAAACTTCAAGTTGCAATCCACCAGACGACGCGAGGCCTTATATTTCCCCGCTGCGCGGGGAAATATAACACGCATCTTGAAGTTGGATTGGTATATTGATCAGTTGTTATTATTTATATCAATTTCACCTTTCGGTTCATAATCAGAAGCTTTTAATGGAGAATGTTTTTCAATATATCCTTTCAATACTTCAGCATCGACAAACCCTGTATCAACATAACCAGGCAAATTATCAATCCGTGGATAACCATCTCCGCCAATCGCATTAAAGTTCAACGTTGCCATGCGGTAAGTTTTATTTGGATCTAATGGCTTACCACCGATTTTTACCTCACTGATATTCTTACCGTCCTTCACGAAACTCACATTATAGAACTGACCATAAGCGCCAGAATCCTTTTCCATATTGGCAACAGCCGTCAAATAGGACAAAACTTCGCTACCTTTGAAGTCCACATAAACCAGTTGGTTAGCAAATGGATGAACTTTCATGACATCCTTGTAAGTAATATCCCCTGCTTCAATCGAGTCACGAATTCCACCACCGCTCATCACTGCGAAATCAGCGCTTGTTCGTTCCATCTGAGCAGCTAATACAAGGTGGGCCATATTCGTTTGCACGAAACGTACCTTACTGCGATCACCTTCTAATTTGTTATCTACTGAGCCTATTTTCACATTCAGGATCTGGCTGCCCTTGTCTTCATAAGGTGTCAGCAACTTAAGCATTTCAGGATTTTGCTTAATTTCATGGGCATAGTAAACACGCTCCGTACTGCCATCTTCTTTTGTTACTTTTTTCTTTAAGTTAATAGGGATCAATTGATAATGAACCAACTTAAATTCACCATTACGGAATTGAAAATCAGCCCGACCTACATATTTCCCCCATTCGTGAGCCTGAACAATCCATGTGCCATTTTGGTGATCGGGAGAACAAGGTGTACCCGGAACATAATCTACTTGTTTATCGTTTTTATTCTCCGCAGACATACACACCGGATCTTGTGAATGCCCTCCCACAATCATATTCAAATAACCCGCAGGTAAACTACGTGCCATTTCAACATCTCCCGGCGCATTCGTGCCATGATGACCATCGTCATAGTGTCCCATGTGGGTTGCCGCAATAATCACGTCCGGCTTTTCACTCTTTTTCAGCTTTTCAATAACTTTTTTGGCTTCTTCGGCTGGAACACGGAATTCAACATCTGGAAAATTAGCCGGATTACCGATTTTCGCGGTGTCATCGGTTGTCAGGCCAAGAACCGCTATTTTCACGCCTTGCTTATCAAAAATAACATATGGCTTAAACAGGCGCTTGCCTGTGCTGGTTTGGTAAATATTGGCAGAGAGAAAGGGGAAGTTTGCCCATTTTTGTTGCTGAAACAATACATTTAAGGGTTTATCAAATTCATGGTTCCCCAATGCCATTGCATCGTATCCCACCAGATTCATGCCCTTAAAATCGGGTTCCGCATCTTGCATATCTGATTCCGGGACACCGGTGTTAATGTCACCACCTGACAATAACAATACGCTGCCTCCTTTCTTGGCAACTTCCTGACGAATGGAATCTACCACCGTTTTTTGAGCCGCCAAACCATACTCACCATAATCGTTATGCCAGAAATGACCATGATGGTCGTTAGTGTGCAAGATGGTAATGTCATAGGTTTTATCTTTTTCCCAGGCGTTTGCAATTAACGGTGCCAGTGACAGCGAAACTGCAAGGGCACAAATTGACGCTTTAAACGATAATTTCATGGGGTATCTCCATGTATTTTAAAACTTTATTAGTTATATGATGGTGGTGATCTATCCCTTTCAAACCGCAGCTTAAAAGATTTCACCTTTTTGATATTGCGGTCAAATTATATAGGTATCAATAAAAAGTTTGTTAATTATCTAAGATGTATTATGGTGTAAAAATTAGACAACAACTCAACAAACCTAAAAATTCACCCTACAAATTTTGTTGATAATGACAGCGATAAGCGAATAAATATGAGTGAAAAAAGTCAAAAAAAACCTTTTCCAACTGCACCAACAAAAACACATCGGACAGTTTTTTCAATTCTCGGTGCTATCAGCTTATCCCATATGCTGAATGATATGATTCAATCGTTAATTCTGGCTATTTATCCACTGCTGCAATCTGAATTTACTCTCAGTTTTGTTCAGGTCGGAATGATAACTCTGACCTATCAGGTAACCGCATCCTTATTGCAGCCTCTTATCGGTTTGTATACTGATAAACATCCGCAACCCTATTCACTGCCTATCGGTATGGGATTTACCTTATCTGGTTTGCTTCTATTAGCTTATGCGGAAAGTTTTCCAATGATATTAATGGCTGCCGCATTGGTCGGTACGGGGTCATCCGTTTTTCATCCAGAATCGTCACGAGTCGCACGCATGGCTTCAGGTGGACGTCATGGACTGGCCCAATCTTTATTTCAAGTAGGGGGAAATTTAGGCAGTTCATTGGGACCACTGTTAGCTGCTATTTTTATTGCACCTTACGGCAAGGGAAACATCAGTTGGTTTTCTCTGGCAGCACTGCTGGCTATCGTGATCCTCTTGCAAGTCAGTCAGTGGTATAAGATGCAGCATCGGGTTATTTTCCCCCTGTCTTCTCGTACTCATTCCCTGCCAACGCTGCCTAGAAAAACCATTATAAATTCTTTTGCCATTCTTCTATTACTGGTTTTCTCCAAGTACTTTTACCTAACCAGTATCAGTAACTACTATACCTTTTATCTGATGCAGAAATTTGGCTTATCCGTACAAAATGCCCAGATCCATCTATTTATCTTTTTATTTGCCGTCGCGGCAGGTACTCTGATCGGAGGACCCGTTGGGGATAGGATAGGCCGGAAATATGTCATTTGGGGTTCAATTCTTGGCGTTGCACCTTTTACCCTGCTGTTACCTTATACTTCTTTGTTCTGGACAAGCATATTAACGGTCATTATTGGCATAATATTAGCCTCTGCATTTTCTGCAATTTTAGTCTATGCCCAAGAACTCATCCCCGGTAAAACAGGTATGATAGCAGGTTTGTTCTTTGGTCTGGCATTTGGAATGGGTGGCATTGGAGCTGCCGTACTTGGCTATGTCGCAGATAAGACCAGCATAGAATTGGTTTACAAAATTTGTGCTTTTCTACCCCTTCTTGGTATTTTTACACTGTTATTGCCAAATATAGAAAAGAACTCTTGAAAAACCAAGTAAAATCCTGAGTAAGCATCATAATTGTTACGCTATTTTTCTTTGTAAACAAGCGTAACTAATGGCAATATCTACATTAAATTACATTAAAATGGCATTTAAGTAGATTTTTCTTACCTTTACCATTCAATATGTTTTTTTGTAATCTTATCTTTAATTATTTATAAAATATATTATTACCTCACCTAACCATACAATTTATTATACTCGCTACCCAGAAGGAGCCTTGATGGAGCATTCGACACCTCTTATCACGACCATTGTTGGCGGTTTTGTTCTTGCCTATCTGCTTGGCATGCTTGCGCAACGTTTAAAAATTTCACCTCTGGTAGGATACCTTATAGCTGGTGTGCTAGCGGGTCCCTTTACCCCTGGTTTTGTTGCCGATACCTCTTTAGCTCCAGAACTTTCAGAAATTGGCGTGATCTTATTGATGTTTGGTGTCGGTCTACATTTTTCACTTAAAGATTTGTTAGCCGTCAAATCCATCGCTATTCCTGGTGCTATCGCCCAAATTGCCGTTGCAACCTTATTGGGTACCGGATTATCAATGCTGCTCGGTTGGGGGTTACTCAGCGGCATTGTATTTGGTCTCTGCCTGTCTACCGCCAGTACAGTGGTATTGCTCAGGGCATTAGAAGAACGACAGCTCGTTGATAGTCAGAGAGGGCAAATTGCCATCGGTTGGTTAATTGTTGAAGATCTGGCGATGGTACTGACATTAGTCTTACTTCCTGCGGCAGCAGGAATTATGGACAGCCACAACGCCAATATTGGCCAATTGTTATTGAAGATATTCCTTACCGTTGGCAAAGTCATTGCCTTTATTTTGTTGATGATCTTCGTCGGCCGCCGTGTCATTCCCTGGTTACTGGCAAAAACGGCTGCTACAGGCTCGCGTGAATTATTCACGCTGGCTGTACTTGCCATTGCATTAGGGGTTGCTTACGGTGCGGTAACACTATTTGATGCTTCATTTGCCCTCGGTGCATTCTTCGCTGGCATGGTATTGAATGAGTCAGAATTGAGCCACCGGGCTGCGCAGGATACTTTACCGTTAAGGGATGCTTTCGCAGTTCTTTTCTTTGTTTCTGTTGGCATGCTGTTTGACCCTATGGTCTTACTCCAACAGCCTCTGGCGATTATAGGAACCCTTGCTATTATTATCATTGGCAAGTCATTAGCTGCCATGCTATTGGTCAAAATGTTTGGCCACTCACGACGTACAGCCCTGACCATCTCTGCCAGCCTCGCCCAAATTGGTGAATTTGCCTTTATTCTCGCCGGGCTTGCTGTCACGCTGGGATTCCTGGATGGCGAAGCCCGTAACCTTGTACTGGCTGGTGCCATTATTTCAATCATGTTGAATCCTGTTCTGTTCAGTTTACTGGATCGTTATCTGGAAAAAACAGAAACCATTGAAGAACAATTACTCGAAGAAACGCTGGAAGAGGAAACTCAAATCCCTGTCGATATTTGTGGTCACGCCATTGTGGTGGGTTATGGCCGGGTAGGTCGTCAACTTTGCCAGCGTTTACAAGAAAAAGACTTCCCAGTTGTGGTTATTGAAGATACACGTACCCGATTTGAAGAGTTAGGTGGAGTGGGTATCAGTGCCATAATGGGTAATGCCGTCAATAAAGAGATCATGGCCTTGGCACGGCTTGATTGTGCTTATATGTTATTCCTGACAATCCCCAATGGTTATGAAGCGGGTGAAATTGTTGCGAATGCCAGAGAAATCAGGCCCGATATTAATATCATTGTCCGCGCCCATTATGATGATGAAGTCACTTACATTACGGAGCGTGGCACTAGTCACATTATCATTGGTGAACATGAAATAGCACGGGCAATGGCTGAATCGCTACCCGAATATGAAGAGGGTTGTCCAATGGAGCCACCATCACTACATTCGTCAGCGACGCCATCATCAACATAACCTGCGAGCCACGAAATATCCCCATACGTGGGGATATTTCCATAAAAACAGTGAAGACAATCTCTCAGATCAGCAAAATCAACGCTCCCAGTAAGATTCTTCCAGACTATCTTCTTTCTCCGGTAACCCTCTGGTTAAACGCGGAGAATGCTGTCTTAAAACCTGATAACTGACTCTGTTAGCATATTTACATACCTGAGCCAAAGAAGAATAGGTTAAATAAGAGTGCGCATGTTTACTGGAATTCGGTACATTCATGCGATGGTAGCTGTTGGCCGTGATATCATGCAGTAATGCAGATAATGCACCATCCCCAGCACCATTAGTATTCATGATTTTTTCAGGTCCCCCCATATAAGGCTCAATATGGGAATAAACCCTCATTGGGTTTTGGCAATCCACCTTACGCATCACCCGGCTGAATTCATAACGGTTAAATTCTGCAATCGCACCAGGCAGCAAAGGATGCAATGTTTGGCGCTTGTGTTCTTCCTCCGTATAACCCGCCATATATAATCCAGCAGGTCCTGCGGTACATAACACCAAATCCACCCAGTTTAACGCCATGTCAGCCGCTAGTAGCGGATCACTGAAACCTGTTAATTCACACGCTTCCTCTTCATTCATTGCCACAACAGAAACATTTTCAGCCAGAAAATCGCGCCACCATTGTGGATCATCCGCAATGACGTATTTTGTTCCTAACGTCAATACAACAGGTACGTTATGCTTCTTCGCATATTCAATGGCTTTCATTGTGGCTTCTGGCATTGGCTCACCTGATTTACAACGCACCAAATATGCAGTGATCACCAAAGCTGACGCTTCCGCAATAATATGTTCAGGGATCCTCTCTGGATGAAGCTGATTCATTAACCCCGGACTGATGGCAAACGTTCTTTCACCATTTTCCGTCACTAAGGTAAAACAGCGGCCAATTGGGCCATCAACCCCCTGGAGGTGATTCAAATCCATACGGCTGGATGTATTACAAAGATAACAATACGCATAACTTCCTATTTGGATGTTATTACACATCGCACCAAGCAGGACGGATTTATCATCAGCCAGCACAGAATAGTTATGCAAGGTATTACCGATGGTGCCGCCTGCAAATTCGTGGCTGATAAGATCCTTGTCTGTCAGTTCTTTGTAGAGAGCCTCAGCTACATCATCTTCAATGACTAACGAATGTCCTTTGCTTAGGTTATAACGCTGGATAAAATCCTCATCAACTTTGGCTTCAATATCAACCAGTGTCTGGTCAATACCAACAATGTAGGCTTGATTATTTTCGGTATCCATCATCTCTTTGATGGGTTGGAGCAGAGGATCTCTTAAACTGACAGGAAAATAGTGTTTAGATTTACGTTTACCGGGGAATTTCATAATTAATTGTTGCGGTAGAGCTAAAATATGCGGCATGTTAGCATAATACGGTGCGCCACAATACCAGAGCAAAACAAAAAAATAGGGCGACAACAAATGAAAACAGCCAATGTTATTACAACATTGGCTGTCAAAACGTTAGCTATCAGAGCATTATCTATAATAGATAATATTAAGCTTCTTGTTTCTGGCGACTACGTACCATGTGGCGCAACAGAACAGACATGATGGATAAAATAAATCCGATAAAGCCAGCGCCAATCAGAATCAGCAAACGCTTAGGTGAATCTTTTGAAGTTGGCTCATAAGGTTCCTGCATAAACTTGAATGGCACAAAATCAACGGTATTCACATTCACTTTTTCCAGATTTTTGATATACAACTGACGGTTACGCAGGTCTGCGTCAATTTTAGTTGGGTCAGTAATTTCTTCAGTAATCTGTAATTTACGTTGCAGTGCATCAGAACCCAGCGCAATCGAATAATCCGGATCATCCTTGATCATAGCTCCGCTATTCGATACGGGTTTTTTAATTCCCGCAGAATTAGCAAGAGAAATCGCATACTTCAGTCGCTCAATACCGACGCTGCGCATATTAGCGATACGCTCCAAATCGATAGCATAAAGCTTTTGCGAATATTCCAGTTTCCCATGAACCATATCACGCAGGTCCTCCTTCACTTGAGCACGAACCACCGAAGAGACGAATCTGATATAGCCATTTAATAGATTGTAGGCATCTTTTGCATTGCCAGCACTGAAAGAAAGTTTGGCTTCATCGATAACTTCATCGTCTTTTTCTTTCTTGGGTAAATATATCTCAATGTTTTTATTGACAATTGTCTCGATAAGCTTTCTTTTTCCCTGCTCAGAATTATCTTGATTCTTAGCCAGCAACGTCTTGAAGTAATCGGTATTAACCAAATATTCTTCACGTAATACACGTGAGTTATAATTTTCAATAAACCGCTTATACAGTGACTCTTCTGTCACTTTGGGATCTATGCTCAGAACATGTAAATCCGTTAACGCATTTTTCAATGGCTGAAACTCCTCCAGCCCCGGTTTCACTACAGCCGCTGTACTGGTCCATTTTTGTGGTAAAAATGATGCGATACCAAAACCAATAATTGCAAAGACGAAAGATACTGCAATAATCAAGTATTTTGATTGGAAGAGTACAGAGAATAGTTCAAACAAATCAATTTCATCCTCCCGCTCTGGAGGATAATAGTTTGCATGTTCTTGATAAAAATCAGGGTGTTTAATAGGTTTATTACTCATTATCTATATGTCCAATCCAAATAATTTTGCTTTTCATTGATATGCAAGCCCTTTCTCTCGCTTATCGTATTCATTGGTTAAAAAAACATATCCTTAAAATCATACGACGATCAATGTCTGCTATTCATCATGTGTGATAATGTCCCATAACCCGCAATTGCAAGTTATTTCATGACATTATTTATCAACTGTTCAAGCAAAGAAATGTGGGCGTTATTATCATTAAGTGCAGAAATATATTCAAACTTTTTCCCACCAGCCTCTAAAAAGATAACTTTATTCTGTTGCTTAATCTCTTCCAACGTTTCCAGACAATCTGCCGCAAATCCCGGACATATTACTTGAACATGTTCTACGCCCTGGCTGGGTAATGATGCCATGGTTTTATCTGTATAAGGAGATAACCACGGTAAGCAACCAAAACGCGACTGATATGTCATCATAATTTTATCTGCGGGATAATCCAGTGCCTGACTCAATAGTTCAGTTGTCGCTTGACAATCTTGCGGATAAATATCCCCCATCTTTACCAGACGTTCAGGAATACCATGATAGGAAATAATTAACCGATCAGGCTGCCCCTGTTTTTCAAAGCTCTGCTCAATGGTTTCCTTTAGTGCAGCAATATAAGCCGGATGGGTGGCATAACTACGAACAAAATGCAGGGTAGGAATTGTCCGGTACTCCCGTAATATTTTACTGATCCTGTCAAAAACTGCGGCCGAAGTTGTACTGGAATATTGAGGATAAAGTGGCAGTATAATGAGAGCCTCAATGCCCTGTTGTAACAAACTCTCTACGGCCTGAGATAAAGAAGGGGAGCCGTAAGTCATCCCCAAAGCAACCGGGATATTCGCCAACTTTTCATCCAGCAATTTCTGCTGACGACGACTATAAACTAATAAAGGGGAACCTTCTTCCATCCAAATTTCTTGGTAAAGTTTAGCAATTCGAGAAGCACGAAACGGAAGAATAAGACCATTCAAGATAGGTTTCCAAATAAATGAAGGGATATCAATGACCCTTCTGTCACTCAGAAACTTTGCCAGATAACATCTTATTGCTGCTGGTGCTGGCGCATCAGGTGTACCAAGATTCACTAACAGGACACCATACTTCTTGCTACTCATTCCTCAGAGCTCCATTAAAATGACTGACAATCTATACTCGATAAACTTCAAATTGCAATCCGCCAGATGACGCGAGGCCTTATATTTCCCCGCTGCGCGGGGAAATATAACACGCATCTTGAAGTTGGATTGGTATAGTATAAAACATGAATGATAGTTACATGTAACATTTCATGGAGTTAATTTCTCTAGGGTAACGTGCACTATAAAAAAGTCAGGCGGTATGAAGGCCGCCTGTTATAACAAACTCAAGCAAACACGAATCATTCACCCAGAATATTAGCCAGCTCTGCACTAACTTCCGCTACTTGACGAGTACCATCAAGTTTGAAGTATTTTGTGTTACCAGCCTGTGCTTCTTGCTGATAGTAAGAAACCAGAGGTGCTGTTTGTGTGTGGTACTCAACCAGACGTTTACGGACAGTATCTTCCTGATCATCTTTACGGATAGTCAGCTCTTCGCCTGTAGCATCATCTTTATTCTCCACTTTTGGTGGATTGAATTTGATGTGGTAAACACGGCCGGACGGCGTATGCACACGACGACCAATAATACGTTCAACGATGATTTCATCAGGAACATCAAATTCCAGCACATAATCAACCTTGATACCGACTGCTTTCATGGCATCTGCCTGAGGAATAGTGCGGGGGAACCCATCCAACAAGAAGCCATTATGACAATCATCTTGTTTGATGCGCTCTTTAACCAATGCAATGACCAGCTCATCAGTTACCAGCTTGCCATTATCCATCAGCTCTTTTGCTTGCAAACCCAATTCGGTGCCAGCTTTTACCGCAGCACGTAGCATGTCACCTGTCGAAATTTGGGGGACCCCATATTTCTCCATGATAAATTGTGCCTGAGTCCCCTTACCGGCGCCTGGCGCGCCCAGTAGAATAATACGCATTGCGTAAATCCCCTTGCTATTTGCTTTTCATATTTTAAAGAAAACGTACCACCATACCATTTGAATGGGGAATGGCTCAAGAAAACAGGTAAACGTTTCCGCATTAACTAAAAAAAATAAACCACGCCCCATTTTTCGTTGAAGCGTGGTTTTTATCATTATCTCAATAAGTTTAAGCTTTTTCAGCTAATAATAATTGATTTATACGACGAATAAACTGGTTTGGATCATCCAATGTGCCACGTTCAGCAAATAGTGCTTGATCCAACAGCAACTCTATCCAATCAGCAAATTGAGCATCATCATCAATCTCAGCCGATTTCTTAACCAGAAGATGTTCAGGATTCAGCTCAAAGTTATAACTGACTTCTGGCACAGCCTGGCCCGCTGCCGCAAATAGCTTCGCCATTTGGGTGCTCATCGCATTAGCATCAGTTGTTACAATAGCTGGAGTATCTGTCAGACGATGGGTAAGCTTGACTTCTTTCACGCGATCACCGAGCAGAGTCTTCACACGTTCAATGAATGGTGCCAGTTTTTTGTCTGCTTCTTCTTGCTCAGTCTTGTTTTCATCCGCCAGTTTATCGAGGGATTCATCAGCCTTGCTGACCGATTGGAATGACTTACCATCGAATTCAGTCAGGTAGCTCATCATCCATTCATCAATGCGGTCAGACAGTAACAGAACCTCAATGCCTTTCTTACGGAACAGCTCCAGGTGCGGGCTATTCTTCGCCGCCGCATAACTATCCGCAGTAATGTAATAAATCTTCTCCTGCCCTTCTGCCATACGGCCAATGTAATCTTCCAGAGAAACGATTTGCGCGGAGCTATCATTATGAGTCGAAGCAAAGCGCAGTAACTTAGCAATAGCTTCTTTGTTTGCGCCATCTTCGGCTGGACCTTCTTTCATCACCAAGCCGAACTGCTGCCAGAAGGTCTGATATTTTTCTGCGTCGTCTTTTGCCAGTTTATCCAACATTTGCAATACACGTTTAGTCAGCGCACTGCGCAGATTACGCGTGATTGAGCTATCTTGCAAAATTTCACGGGAAACATTCAATGGCAGGTCGTTGGAATCGATCAGACCACGAACAAAGCGCAGGTAATTTGGCATGAACTGTTCAGCTTCATCCATGATGAAGACACGCTGTACGTACAGTTTCAGTCCATGTTTATGTTCGCGGTTCCCCATATCCCACGGTGCCTGGGAGGGAATATAGAGCAGGCTGGTGTATTCCTGCTTACCTTCAACGCGGTTATGGCTCCAAATCAGGGAATCAGTAAAGTCATGGGAGATGTGCTTATAAAACTCTTGGTACTCTTCATCACTGATTTCAGCTTTATTACGCGTCCATAAGGCCTGGGCTTTGTTGATTTTTTCCCATGTAACGGTAATCGAGTCGTCTTCTTCGTTTTTAGTTTGGGTTTCAATTTCAACAGGCAAGGCAATATGATCAGAATATTTGCCAATGATAGAACGCAAGCGCCAGTCATTGAGGAATTCGCTTTCCCCATCTCGCAGATGCAGGATGATTTCTGTACCACGTTCGGCTTTTTCAATATCAGCAACAGTGTAGTCGCCTTCTCCCGTTGACTCCCAGAATACACCTTGTTCAGCGGGTGCCCCTGCTGCACGGGTACGTACGGTGACTTTATCCGCGACAATAAAAGCAGAATAGAAGCCTACACCAAATTGACCAATCAATTGGCTATCTTTTGCTTGATCAGAACCAATGGATTCAAGAAATGCTTTAGTACCAGATTTTGCAATCGTGCCCAGATTATCGATCACCTCATCACGGGACATACCGATACCATTATCGCTGATAGTGATAGTTTTCTGTTCTTTATCAAGAGCCAGACGAACACGCAATTCACCATTATTTTCATACAGCTCAGGGGCAGACAATGCACGGAAGCGCAATTTGTCAGCCGCATCAGATGCGTTTGAAATCAGTTCACGCAGAAAAATTTCTTTATTGGAATAGAGAGAATGGATCATCAACTGCAACAGTTGTTTGACTTCAGACTGAAATCCACGGGTTTCCTGATCTTTCATACTCATTTATTACCTCAATCTAAATCCAGTTCAGATATGTACAATCGGACGATAATCATCAAATGGGGATAGATACGGAGAGTTTCAAGTTAAGACAACAAGAAGAATATAAAATTAGTTTGATAAGCGGGTAATCAGCTATGGATGGCGGCATAATCCGCAGCACCATCCATAAAATCACCCATTAACCGGGAACAAAATCACAAGTTCGTGATTTTTTGACGGCCAGCCAGCGAATGAGACAGTGTTGTACCATCCACCATCTCAAGCTCTCCGCCCACAGGAACACCGTGAGCAATTCGGCTGGCTGTCACACCATATTGAGAGCACATTTCTGCAATATAGTTTGCCGTTGCCTCTCCTTCGACAGTTGGATTAGTTGCCAGAATGATTTCTGACAAGGTTTCAGAAGATAAACGTTCTTCTAAACGATCTAACCCAATATCCATTGGCCCGATACCATCCAGTGGCGATAAATGCCCCATCAGGACAAAATAACGTCCCGCAAACTGCCCCGTTTGTTCGATGGCATGAATATCTGCCGGGCTTTCCACTACACAAATCTGGCTATTTTGCTGACGACGGGGATTAGCGCAAATCGTGCACTGTTCCTGTTCCGTGAATGTCCGGCAATCCTGACAGTGACCAATTTCAGACATCGCTCGTGTCAGTATCTGTGCCAATCGCATTCCACCACTGCGATCTCTCTGCAATAGATGAAATGCCATCCGTTGTGCAGATTTTGGACCTACGCCGGGCAAACAGCGCAGGGCTTCCATCAGAGATTCAAGAAGAGGGCTGGTTTGCATTAGAATGGCATCTTAAACCCAGGTGGTAATTGCATTCCACTGGAAACACCGGCCATTTTTTCTTTATGGGTTTCTTCAATACGGCGAGCAGCATCATTGAATGCCGCTGCGATCAGATCTTCCAGCATATCTTTGTCATCGTCCATTAAACTTGGATCGATTTCAACCCGACGGCAGTTATGTGCGCCATTAATCGTGATTTTTACCAGACCCGCGCCAGATTCGCCTGTCACTTCCAGCTTTGCAATTTCTTCCTGCATCTGCTGCATTTTTTCTTGCATCTGCTGGGCCTGTTTCATCAAATTGCCCAAACCACCTTTACCAAACATAATTCTCTCTCTTCGCTATAGCCACAGCATAAAATACACTACGGCAGTTAAACAGGCCGGATACTGTCTTCATCCAATTCTGCATCGAATAGTTGCTGAAGTGTTTGAATCGTTTTATCCGAAATAATGGATTGACGTGCTTGTGCCAATTTTTCTTCATAAATGGCTTGTCGCCACTCCAAAGGCGTTTTTACCGCAGGATTATCATCTTCAATGATATTGAGTTCAATAGGTTTTCCATGCAATTCACTTAATGCTTCGGTCAACACTTTCTGAGCCGATGCTGAATTAAGATGGCACTGCTTTGAACGTAAATGCAGACAAAGACGATTTTCATCAATCTGTTCTTTAAATGCATTCAGCGCTACCTGTTGAACCAATTTGGGAATATGCAGCTTATCAATTTCCGCAGCCCATGGGTCCCTTTGTTTCGATTCAATGGCCAGCTTTTCTACCAATTCTGCTGTTTTCTCGTGTTCCAGTGCCGCTTTGATCGTTTTTGGTGTCGCAGTCGAACGCGGCTTCTCCTCTTCTCCAGTATTGGTTGCTCGCCAGCGATAAGCTTCTTTTTTTACCGGATTAGCCGACTCAGGCTCCCGTGTTTCAGGGATATGGGATTGAGTCTGTTGTTCTGCCACCGCCACCAGTCTCTCCAGCGCCGAACTTGCCGGTTTCGCCTTCGCAGACTCTGCCGGCTCAGGCTTTTTTGGTGGCGTATTTCCTTGACGAGTCAACGAACTTTTAGCTTGCAATAGTTTCGCTGTTGGACTGTTTGCAACGGAAGATTCACTGTCCATCAATTGTGGCACTCTCCGTTCAACACGTTCATTTTCTTCATTATTTGAAGTAAATTGATTTGAAGATAACTGGGGGGCTATTCCAATTGGCGCTACAGGGTTTTCCACAGTGGGTGGTAATGTTTCCTCAATAATGGTTTTGGGATGAAAAGCCAAGGCGCGCAATAACGCCATCTCCACCCCCATCCGTCGCTCTGGTGCATAAGGAAGCTCCTTGCGCCCCACCAGTAACGCCTGATAATAAAGCTGCAAATCAGCCGGAGAAACTGATCTTGCCAGCAAACGCAACCGCCCTTCGGTTGAAGAAGGCTCACTTTCAGGTTGCTGAGGCAACAGCTGGAGCATGGCAATCCGATGCAACAGCGACAATGTTTCAACCAGTAGATGTTCCCAATCTACACCACGGGTTGCCACTTGTTCCACCAGTGCCATCATTTGCTGACCATCTGCACGCACCAACGATTCAATCATCGCTAACGGTTGGTCATCATCCAGCGTTCCCAACATCTGGCTGACGATATCCGATGTCAGCTTCCCTCCACCAAGAGCAATGGCTTGATCTGTTAAACTCAAGGCATCACGCATACTGCCATCTGCTGCACGGGCAAGTAGCTGACGGGCACGAGCATCGCTTTCTATTTGCTCTGCACCAAGGATATGTTCCAACTGGCTACTCATTTGATCCACGTCGAGTGCTTTCAAATGGAATTGCAGGCAGCGTGAAAGAATAGTCACTGGCAATTTCTGTGGATCTGTTGTTGCCAAAAGGAATTTCACATGTTCTGGTGGCTCTTCCAGTGTCTTCAACAATGCATTGAAACTATGGCGAGAAAGCATGTGAACTTCATCAATAAGGTAAACTTTGAAACGACCTCTGGCAGGCGCATATTGGACGTTGTCCAACAACTCGCGGGTATCTTCTACTTTTGTTCGGGAAGCAGCATCGATCTCAATCAGATCAACAAACCGCCCCTGTTCAATTTCAAGACAGTTGGTACACTGACCACACGGAGCCTTGGTTATACCCGTTTCGCAATTCAGTCCTTTTGCCAACAGACGTGCAATAGTGGTCTTTCCCACGCCACGAGTGCCGGAAAAAAGATAAGCGTGATGAAGGCGTTGGTGTTCGAGACCATTCGCCAATGCAGTCAGCACATGTTGCTGACCGATCACATCAGAAAATATTTGTGGGCGCCACTTACGGGCAAGTACCTGATAGCTCATGAATACCGAGGAAATTGAACATGACTGTCTAACATGCTAGCACAGCCTCACCGTTGACGGCGAGGCTGATGTATCAATAATGCAAAAAAACAGAATAATCAGTGACCGGGGAATTCAACGAGGGTGTAGCTGTCAACGCCTTGTTTTTTCAAACGTTCAACACCACCTAAATCCGGCAATCCAATAACGAATGCCGCTTCAGAAACTTGACCACCTAAACGACGAATCAAACGTACCGTCGCCTCAATGGTGCCCCCCGTTGCCAGCAAATCATCAATAACCAGCACGTTATCCTCTTCCTGAATGCCGCTTTTATGGATTTCTAATGTATCTGTACCATATTCCAGATCGTAAGTTTCGCTCAATGTTTCACGCGGTAATTTACCTTTTTTGCGAACAGGAACGAAACCCACCCCCAGACGCAGGGCAACAGGTGCTCCGAATAAGAAACCACGTGCTTCAGTACCAACAATTTTCGTGATGCCTGTATTTTGATAACGAGCTACCAATAAATCGATTGTGGCTTGATAGGCCGCTGGATTATCGAGCAATGTAGTAATGTCACGAAAAAGTATCCCCGCCTTTGGATAATCAGGGATGGTTTCGATACTATCTTTAATTAATTGCAGTTGTTGTGCGTTAGCGGTCATAATTGATGCCAGCCAGGTTTAAAAAGAAAACGGTAAAATCTATTCAAACTGCCGAAAAAAAGCAACTGCCAAGCAAGCCGCTGCTTATATTTTGTTGACTTAAGTCAAGCTCCACACCTGAGTACTTTAACAGACAGATTATTAATGATAATGAGATGCTAATGGGCATACAAAATTTATTAAGTGTACTTGCAAAACAAGTCAGTACTCTGGAAAAAGAGCTAGCTTTACTGCCTGATATCCCTTTTTCCACTGCCCGTTTTGATCAAGTGTTATTTCACCACCGCAGCAATAAACTCGGTGGATATATGCAAGAAATCAGGCAAAATCTGGAACAATTGAAAGCCTGTATAAGCGATTATCGGATTGAACAAGTGAAGTTCCTTGCCGAGCGTTTAGTAACACAAATCGAGGCACTTAAGCGCGAGATATCCACCCAAGCGCTGCGAAAACAGGAAGATAAATTTGAGCGCCGATCACAAAAACAGGATCTTTATCAACGTCTGGCAGAACATCAAGATTATGAACGTCGTTTAATGGCAATGATTGATGACAGGGAATTACAGTTAAATAAACAAACTACACTTGCCAATAAGTACAAACTGCAAAAAGAAATTGCCGCCTTGGCGGGTAGGCTCGCCCGCTGCCGTCAAGCATTAATGCGAATCGAGAAGTCGATAGAAAAGCAAGAGCATTCAGATTAATCACAAAGGAAGCTGTAGCTATGGCTCTGGAACAAGCACCACCTGAAATACAACTCGCAGTAGATCTTATTTATCTGCTTGAATGTAACGAAATTTCTCCTGCTATCGCACTGGCAGCACTAGAAATCGTCAAACACGATCTTCAAGGGAAATTGAAAAAACAGGCCCGGCAATCTGAGGAATAAGCCTAACTCATGCTTGCTCTTCATTTATCTGGCTATTGGCTCCCATCATTCAATGGCTGCTGTACTTCCTGCAATCGCTGCATGTGACGGAATAGCACATTTTTTCTGAGTAGATCACAATCCAGTCTCAGTTGATTCTATTTTGCCAAAGAAAGAGTGCGCTTTTTCCAAATCAGCTATCGATACCTTTCCTTCAACTGTATACGCCTTACGCTCCGTCAGGATCTTAAGCTGATTTTGAATATCATTACGGGCTGGAACACCGTTGCTGGATTCCTTCAAGCTTCGTTTTCTTCAATGTTCCGCAAATGGTGGCTGTATTTAAGTGTATCAATGAAACTATCCACTAAATGAGCAGATTGCTCTTGAAGATTAAAACTGCCCGGTGAGAATGACCAGTTCTCAAATATCCCTGTCATCAATGCTCTCAACATGATGGCAGAACGTCTGAAATCAAGATCATAGGGTAGCTCTCCAGATTGAATACAAGCAAATAACATTTTTTCAATCTTCTGGTAATCAGAAATACACATTTCCCTAATATTCTCTACTAATGGAGATATTTCTCCAACGAATTCACATTTATGGAAAAAAATTTCCATTAATTGTCGAATCTGAGAATCATCAATCATCATTTTTAACATGGCAATTAATAAATATCTCAACGCAATAAGTGGATTATCAGGATATTTTGATTGATACTCTTTCTCTAGTTCGTCTATTTTATGCTCTGGCATTCTACAAACAACAGAAAGTAGATCTGTTTTATTTTTAAAGTGCCAGTAAATTGCTCCGCGCGTTACAGCAGCAGCAGTTGCGATATCGGATAGCGAGGTAGCAGAGACACCACGCTCAGAAAAGAGCTTTATCGCAGCATCTATAATTTGCTGACGAGTTTGATTTGCTTGCTGTTTAGTTTTTCGTGCCATTTTAGTGCCATAAACTTTGTTTTTGACGGAGGCTGATTTACATACATTCATGTATGTTTGTACTATAGCACCCATTAACCAACGAAGTAATGATTTCACTTGTTAGATTAGCGAATCAACATTGAAAAATTGAGGTTTACTTATGCGAAAAAACAGGGGAGTTTTGCCTCTGGCCACATTACTGATCATTTCAGGCAGTTTCATTCTTTCAGGATGTAATGACAATAAAAATACACAGCAAGGGGCTGCTGGCCAGCATGTTCCTGAAGTGGGTATCGTAACGCTGAAGGCGGAACCTCTAACGGTCATCACAGAATTACCCGGCCGAACCTCGGCTTATCGTGTTGCCGAGGTCCGGCCCCAAGTCGGCGGCATCATACTGAAACGTAACTATAAAGAAGGAAGTGATGTGGTTGCTGGTGAGTCGTTATACCAAATAGATCCCGCAACTTATCAAGCAGAATACAGTAAAGCCAACGCAAGTTTAGCCAGAGCGCAAGCCAACGAGAATGTTTCCCGCTTGACCGTTGAACGCTATCAATCCTTGCTAGGCACACAGTACGTGAGTAAGCAGGAATTTGATAAAGCAAATTCAGAATATGCGCAGGCAAAAGCAGATGTTCAGTCCTCTCAGGCTGCATTGGAAAATGCCAGAATCAACCTGGCATACACCAAGGTAACCTCCCCTATTTCTGGGCGTGCGGGTAAGTCCACCATCACAGAAGGAGCACTGGTTTCAGCAGGTCAGCCAACAGCTCTAACGATTGTTCAGCAGTTAGATCCTATCTATGTTGATATCACTCAATCCAGTGACGACTATTTGCGGTTCAAAAATGAAATTGCAAAAGGAACCGTTCAAAAAGAGAGCAAAAAGACCAAAATCCATCTAATCACTGACACCGGCCAAGAATACAGTCAAGAAGGTTACCTTGAGTTTTCTGACGTGACGGTTGACGAAACAACAGGCTCTATCACTATGCGAGCTGTGTTCCCAAACCCGAATGAAGAATTACTGCCAGGTATGTTTGTTCGCACTAAGTTAGAAGAAGGTGTACGCAAAAATGCGGTTTTGGTTCCTCAGCAAGCTGTTACCAGAACACCTCGTGGTCAAGCAACCACACTGATTGTCGATAAAGATGACAAAGTAGAATTGCGCAATATCAATGCGACTCAGGCAATTGGTAACAAGTGGTTGGTGGCAGAAGGTCTGAAAGCTGGAGATAGAGTAATCGTCACGGGATTGCAGAAAATAGCGCCGGGAATAACGGTCAAGCCAACGGAAACAGATTTGAATGCTAGTCCTACGGCTAATCAAGCTGAGTCCGCAAAAAAGCCTCAATAAGGAGTCGGTGATTCATGCCTAAGTTTTTTATCGAACGGCCAATATTTGCATGGGTAATCGCGATTATCACCATGCTATCTGGCTTGCTGGCAATCATGAAATTACCCGTGGAGCAATATCCTGACATTGCCCCACCAGCCATTTCCATTTCAGCCGTTTATCCTGGAGCTGATGCAGCAACAGTACAAAATACTGTAACACAGGTTATTGAACAGAATATGAATGGCATCGATAATCTCGTGTACATGTCTTCCAGCAGCGATTCTGCGGGGCACATGAATATCATGCTGAGCTTTGAAGCAGGCACAGATCCAGATATCGCGCAAGTTCAGGTTCAAAATAAACTGCAATTGGCAATGCCGCTATTGCCTCAAGAAGTTCAGCAACAAGGTGTTAGTGTTGATAAAACCACCAGTTCGTTTTTGATGGTAGCCGGTTTCATCTCTCAAGATGGTTCCATGACCCAAGATGATATCGCTGACTATATCGGGGGCAGTGTCAAAGATAACTTGAGCCGTGTTACTGGTGTGGGCGAAACAATGCTTTTCGGTACGCAGTATGCTATGCGTATCTGGCTCAACCCTGACAAATTGCTCAACTATAAAATCACCACTCAAGATGTTATCAGTGCAATCAAGGCGCAGAATAATCAGGTTGCGGCCGGGCAATTAGGAGGAACACCACCGGTTCCAGGTCAGCGTTTAAATGCTTCGATCATCGCCCAAACTCGTCTGAATTCGGCAGAAGAATTTGGCAACATTTTGCTGCGCATGAATCCCGATGGTTCACAAATTCGTTTGCATGATGTCTCTACTATTCAATTAGGCGCGGAAAATTACAGTATCATTGGTCGCTTTAATGGCAAACCGGCAGCAGGCATTGGTATCAAACTGGCAACTGATGCCAACGCTTTAGATACTTCCAAAGCCGTTAAAGAAGCACTGGCTGAGATGCAACCTTTCTTCCCACATGGATTAACTATTGTCTATCCGTATGACACCACGCCATTTGTTAAAATTTCTATTTTCGAAGTGGTGAAAACATTGGCAGAAGCCATTCTGTTAGTGTTTATCGTCATGTACCTGTTCCTGCAAAACTTCCGAGCTACCTTTATCCCAACGATTGCGGTTCCGGTTGTACTGCTTGGTACATTTGCCATTCTTTCTGCGTTTGGCTATTCCATCAATACGTTAACCATGTTCGCTATGGTACTTGCCATAGGCCTGCTCGTGGATGATGCCATTGTTGTAGTGGAAAACGTCGAACGAATCATGCAGGAAGAGGGGCTATCACCGAAAGAAGCCACCAAAAAATCAATGGGGCAGATCCAAGGCGCTCTGGTCGGTATCGCACTGGTGCTTTCCGCTGTATTTGTACCAATGGCCTTCTTCGGAGGTTCAACAGGCGCGATTTACCGCCAATTCTCAATCACGATCGTTTCAGCAATGATATTGTCTGTGCTGGTGGCATTAATCCTGACCCCGGCATTGTGTGCCACGATGCTCAAGCCTGTTGCCAAAGGCGGCCATGGAACTCACACAGGATTCTTTGGTTGGTTTAACCGTCTGTTTGAACAGAGTACACATCATTATACTGATAGTATCGGTCGGATGTTACGTGGCACCGGTCGCTATTTGGTGATCTATGTCATGTTGATCGCTGGCATGGCCTGGATATTTAAGAGTCTGCCATCCTCCTTCTTGCCAGAAGAAGATCAGGGGGTTTTACTGGCAATGGTCCAATTACCACCTGGCTCAACTCAGGAACAGACACAAAAGGTATTGAATGAAATCAATGACTACTTCTATACCAAAGAGAAAGATGTTGTTAAATCTGTGTTTACAGTTAATGGTTTTGGTTTTAGTGGTCAGGGGCAAAATATGGGTCTGGCCTTTATCAGCTTAAAAGATTGGGAATTACGTAAAGACCCGAAAGATAAAGTTCCGGCCATTGTTGCCAGAGCAAATGCGAATTTTGCTCAAATCAAGGAAGGTCTTGTCTTTGCGTTCAATATTCCTTCAATTGTAGAGTTAGGTTCTGCCAGCGGATTTGACTTCCAGTTGATTGATAAAGGAAATCTGGGGCATGCAGCACTGACAGAAGCACGCAACCAATTACTTGGTATGGCTGTACAACACCCAGATATGCTGACAAGTGTCCGCCCCAATGGTCAAGATGACACACAACAATATCGCCTTTATATCGATAAGGAAAAAGCAGAAGCCTTGGCTGTATCCACAACAAATATCAACTCAACCCTGAGCACGATGTTTGGCGGTGCTTACATCAATGACTTTATCGACCGCGGTCGAGTCAAAAAAGTCTATATTCAAGCTGATTCTCCTTATCGTATGTTACCAAGCGATATCAGCAAGTTGTATGTTCGTAACTATCATGGAGAAATGGTGCCGTTTTCTGCGTTCATAGATGCATCAAAAGAGCCTTGGATTTATGGTTCACCACGTCTGGAACGCTACAACGGTCTTCCTTCTATGGAAATTGTGGGCGAAGCAGCGCCGGGCCAAAGTACTGGTGACGCAATGGCACTTATGGAGCAACTGGCAGCACAATTACCACCAGGAATTGGCTATGACTGGACCGGAATGTCTTATCAAGAACGTTTATCCGGTAACCAGGCTCCTGCACTGTATGCGCTGTCATTGATTGTCGTATTCCTTTGCCTGGCAGCATTATATGAAAGCTGGTCTGTTCCGTTCTCGGTCATGCTAGTCGTCCCTCTGGGGGTTATCGGTGCATTACTGGCAACATCAATACGTGGACTGGATAACGACGTTTACTTTAAGGTTGGATTATTGACGACCATCGGGTTGTCTGCGAAAAACGCCATCCTTATCGTCGAGTTCGCCAAGGATTTAATAGAAAAAGAAGGCAAGGGATTAATAGAAGCAACTCTTGAAGCAGCCAGAATGCGCTTACGCCCAATCCTGATGACTTCTTTAGCCTTTATGCTTGGCGTTATGCCTCTGGTATTGAGCAATGGCGCAGGTTCAGGTGCACAAAATGCTGTAGGAACGGGAGTATTGGGTGGAATGATCGCAGCGACATCGTTAGCAATTTATTTCGTTCCTGTATTTTTCGTTGTCATTAAGCGGCGGTTTACGAAAAAAAATGAGGAGTTTGAACACATTTCACCCCCTCACTAAATTCAGTTATGTTAAAAAGGCCACTTATGTGGCCTTTTTAACGAGTAAACATGCCTTCAAACAGCAAATTACAGGATGACAATATCTGCGTTAAAATTCATTCATAGTCTAATTAAAATAAATACTTATGAATGAATGAGGAGTTTAAAAAGACAACATCTTCTGTTTTTTATAAAAAACAGAAGATGAGCGGGTAACTTTCCTTGTTTTTCCTTGATTACACCTTTAATGGTAAAAAGTGTTCCATCTCGATGGTGACATATGTAATAATGACGCTATATTGGTTTTGAAAGTCTCAATACAATCGCCTATAATGATTGTTGTGCTATTGCTACAGCATCTACTGTATTAGTATAATTTAATATATTTCGCAGCATATGTGGATATGATTATCCTTCATAGCAGAATGCTGGTGCTTGCCAGAAACGGGGCTTTGCCAGAATTTAGTGTTTTTGTCATAACTAAACGTAAATGAGCTATTGTTAAAAAAACAGTTGGCAGATAGGTAAAATAGAACATTAACATTAATAAATAATAATCATGTTTTGATAAGCTCTATTCTAAAAGAATGACTATAATAATTAGCATGTATAAGCCTTAGTTCAAATAAGCTATGCATCGTTTACGGGGGTGACTATGGATGAATATTCACCAAGAAGACATGATATTGCTGAATTAAAATACTTATGCGAAAATTTAATTCATGAGGCTTTTTCCGTCCTGAATCGCACTGATAATCATTGGATTCACGACCTGACCTCCGAGAAAAGTTTAAAACTAAACGAATTGATTGAACACATTGCAGCTTTTGTTTGGAGCTTTAAAATTAAATACTCAGACAACCACACTCTGAGCACCTTAATTGATGACTATCTAGATGAAACATATAATTTATTTGGAAGTGATAAGATAAGCTTTCTTGAGCTTACAAAATGGCAAAAAACAAACGAACACTTAACTAACGTTTTGTTACATGATTTGAACGCTTCTTTAAGTAGAATCTGATAAATATATTACTAACTATTTTTTATACCAAATAAGATAAGGCGATTATGACTAAAACTGACTATCTGATGCGTTTAAGAAAATGCACTTCTATTGAAACACTGGAACGTGTAATTGAAAAAAATAAATACGAGCTTTCGGAAGATGAACTTGAATTGTTCTACTCTGCGGCTGATCACCGTTTGGCTGAACTTACCATGAATAAACTCTATGATAAAATCCCATCATCTGTTTGGAAATTTGTCCGCTAAACTGTAATGTTCAGATAGAAAGTGACTTGAGCCGGTAGCTATTATCGGCTGACAGTATAATCTTATGATGAGCTTGGAATTGGTGAGGGCTCTGCCAGCTACATCCCGGCACACGCATCCCTTGCTATGGCTGCTTCTTTCCAGACCTGACCAAGTTAACAAGTTAGCGTTGCGGGAGAACCAACAGAGCCCCCATTGAAGTTAGCTTCAAATTTCGAAGCGGTGGTCATTATCTTTCAAACATGATGAAATAGCAAGGCAACTTCATTTGAATGCTGCTTTATTGCTCGTAACGTTGTAAAAAGCATCAAAAAATTAATAATCCTACTAAACAGAATACCTTTAGCATTTTTTCAAGCTATAACTCACAGTAGATGAATAGCAAACAGGTGCAACAATAGATATATTTAATAACACTAATGAATCATTGCCATGTCATATAAAAACCACATAATTTCACAACTTTAACCTAAGTTAAATAACAATTTCCCTATCCTTAGCATTTAAAATAAAAATAACCATACAAATCAAAAGATAAATCTACAAAGCAATACATTCGCATTATTTGATAAGCATTAATGAAATTAGCAGTGATAATTCACATCTAAAATAAAAACTCAAGGATAATTTCATTCACAACTTAATCCATTTATTTTCAAATAAATAAAAACTTATTATCCATAATCTTTCATTTATAATTTTCAAATACGCTAAAAGTAAAGGCATGTTATGAGTCAAGCATTACAAAACTTAATTAACTTGATACATTTAGAAAAAATAGAAGAAGGAATTTACCGAGGACAAAGTCAAGACTTAGGATTTCCTCAAGTTTTCGGTGGGCAAGTCATAGGCCAGGCGCTATATGCAGCAAAACAAACCGTCGCGGATGATAGAATGATCCACTCCTTTCATAGCTATTTTTTACGTCCAGGTGATAGCCATAAGCCCATTGTTTATGATATTGAAATATTGCGTGATGGAAAAAGTTTCAGTGCCCGCCGCGTCAGCGCAATACAAAATGGTCATCCTATCTTCTACATGACCGCGTCCTTTCAAGGACATGAAGCAAGTTTTGAACATCAAAATACTATGCCCCTGGTCCCTTTTCCCGAAGAGTTAGATCCCCAAGAAGACATTGTAAAAAAAATGGCTAACTCACCCCCGACAAAATTAAAAAAAGTTTTTTCCATGCCACCCTTGGAGATGAAATTCGTTCCTCTTCAAAGTCTACCTAATCATTCATCCCAAATCCCTGTGCGTTATGTTTGGTTCCGTAGCAATGGAAAAATGCCGGAAGATCCATTCATTCACCATTGTTTGCTGGGCTATGCATCAGATTTCAATTTTCTGCCTACGGCACTACAGCCCCATGACGTAAAATTTATGGCGGAAAATATGCAAATAGCCACGATTGATCACTCAATGTGGTATCACCGCCCTTTCAATATGGATGACTGGTTACTTTATTCAATCGAAAGTCCATCAGCATCAGGGGCGCGTGGTTTTGTCCGTGGGCATATCTATAACCGCACAGGGGTGCTTATCGCTTCTGCGGTTCAGGAGGGAGTCATCCGTAAGCTATGATGAATTGAATCAATAGCCGTATGCCGTAATCAACTTTTCTGTTACTACGGCATACCTATTGCAAATAAAAGTGCTCAGTTATAAGCGCTTTCACCATGTGAAGTAATATCAAGTCCTTCTCTTTCTGACTCGATACTAATACGTAATCCAACCAATTTATCAGCGATCTTAAATGAAATATAAGCCGCTATGGATGACCAAACTATACAGACCAATATACTAATAACCTGAATACCGAGCTGCCTTAGCATTGTCATTCCTTCAGCAAACCCTGTTCCACCTAAAGCCGGGGCAGTAAAAACAGCGGTCAATACACAACCAACAATGCCACATACTCCATGTACCCCAAACACATCACAAACATCATCAACACGTAACCACTTCTTCAGTATGACTACCCCCCACAAGCCTGCAATACCGGCAATCAATCCCATCACCAATGCACCACCGATACCCACTGTTGCAGCGGCAGGCGTAATGACCACTAACCCCGAAATACATCCAGAACAAGCCCCCAGAAGCGAAGGTTTCTGGCGAAATAGCCACTCACAGAAAACCCATGTCAACACGGCTCCCGCCGTTGCCGCCACCGTATTCACTAGAGCCAGCGCCGAAGTGGCATTGACTTCACCAGTCGATCCCACGTTAAAGCCAAACCATCCAATATAAAGGATCGCTGTTCCAATAAAAGCCATTGGTAGGTTATGAGGTTTAAATGCTTCCCGCCCAAAGCCTGAGCGCTTCCCAAGTAAATAAGCACCAACCAAACCTGCTGCTGCCGCATTAATATGAACGACAGTCCCGCCAGCAAAATCCAAGGCTCCATCCTGAGCCAGCCAGCCGCCACCCCATACCATATGCGCCATAGGGATATAAGATGCGGTCAGCCATAACACACTAAAAATCAGCAATGCTGAAAACCGAATTCTTTCACATAACGCTCCTACCACCAAAGCAACAGTAATACAGGCAAATGCACCTTGGAAAACAACATGAATTAACTGATAAAAATTACCAGTTAGATCAGTTATGGATATATTTTTTAACATAACCTGACCAAAACCACCCCAAAAAGCGTTGCCTGTCTCAAAGGTCATGCTATATCCATAAATAATCCAAAGCACACAAACCAATGAAAAACTGACAATCACCTGTGACATGAGTGACAACACATTTTTGCTGCGTAGTAATCCCCCATAAAACAGGGCAATGCCGGGTATTGTCATAAAAAGTACCAGTATCGTATTTATTAACATAAATACAGTGTCTGCTTTATTAAAATGACTTTCCGCAGCAATAGCAAACGAAGGAAAACTGGCCGCCATACACGCTATGGATAAAAATTTATTCTTCATTTTTCCCTCCTCATTTACAGTGCTGCATCATTCGTTTCACCCGTCCTGATCCTGACGGCATGCTGCAATTCAAAGAGAAAGATTTTTCCATCCCCCATTTTTCCGGTGAAAGCAGTCTGTTGAACAACATGGATAATTTCTTCAACTCGTTCGTCATTGGTAGCAATATCAATCTTAACTTTGGGCAAAAAATTAACGTTGTATTCAGCACCTCGATAAAGTTCGGAATGACCTTTTTGACGCCCAAATCCCTTTACTTCTGTTATAGTCATACCCTGTATACCTATATCAGCAAGTGCTTCCCGCACTTCCTCCAGCTTAAATGGCTTGATGATGATGGTAATAAGTTTCATATTTCCCCCGTTTTTCGCTACGTTTGTACAAGGGAATATCTGCAAGGGATATGCCAAAAGTTAAAAATGATGAGTAATCAGTTTGTTATCGAAAAACATCGCTAAAGAGCGGATAAAAAAGGGAACAGAAAATGCATCTGCTCCCTATACGCAGCCTAAATATGCACACTAAACGTGCACTGATTCATTCAACGTCTCGCCAACTTGCTGGAGTTGGTACATTTGATAATAGCGTCCACGCTTTTCCAGTAACTGTTGATGCTGACCTTGCTCAACAATTGCACCACGATGCAGCACTAATATGGAATCAGCCTCAGTAATGGTTGAAAGACGATGAGCAATTACCACCAATGTCGTCTGTTTGCGGATCATGCTCAGCGCTTTCTGTACTGATTGTTCTGTCCCAGAATCAATATTTGCGGTTGCCTCATCCAAAATAAGGATCTGTGGCGTTTGCACTAAAACTCGAGCCATTGCTAAAAGCTGTTTTTGGCCTGCTGAAAGTGTATTCCCTTGTTCTCCCAAAACGAAATTCAAACCATCTGGTAAATGACGAACAAAGTCAGCTAATTGAACTAATTCTAGTACTTCCCATATTTTCTCTTCGCTGATATCCCGCCCTAGCGTGATATTGTTGAGGAATGACGCGGCCAAAACAACAGGATCTTGCTGCACCATTGCCACCCCATTACGCAACACGGCGTGAGAAAGCGAAGATATAGAGCGCCTGTCAAGATAGATCTCACCGTCTTGCCACGGATAGTACCCCATAATCAAATTAGCTAGAGTGCTTTTTCCACTCCCTGTATGCCCAACCAAGGCCACAAACCCATGTGAAGGAACATGCAGATTAATATCGCTTAAGACAAGTTTGTCACCGCGATAAGCAAAGTTTAAATTTTCAATATCAATTCTGCCACTTTCTAACGCCCGTAAATCGTTGCCATATTGCTGTTGTGGACTATCCATCAATTCGAAAACACGTTCTCCTGAAACCACCGCTTGCTGCAATACCGATTGCTGTGAAGTCAACTCAATCAGTGGCTCATTTAATCGCCCAAGATAGTTAATAAAAGCATACAGTACACCAACGCCGATAACCTCAGTGCCTTTGATACCAAACACTAAGAGCAGACCACACAATATTACGGCAGAAAAGAAACTCACTAATGGCCTTAATAAGATGCCATCTAGTCGTAAAGCCTGCATACGAGCCTGATAATGTGCCCGGTTGGTTGCTAACATTTTCTCGCCAAAACGAGCTTGCTGACGAAACTGCTGAATCACACTCATGCCATTAATGGCTTCATTGAAACCATCATTAATGTCAGCCAGATAACCGCGAACCCGCCTAACTATTGGGGTACTAAGACGCTGATAGATCACCATGACAAGCAAGACTGCCGGAAATATTACGATTGCAACACATGCCATACGCCAATTTAAAACAAACATGGCTATCAGCATGGCACCAATTAGTGCAGTACAGCGAAATACCATTGGAATCACATTAACAAACAGATCCTTAATGACCTCAGTATCATTTGTTACGCGGGATATCAGTTGTCCAACGGGTTGATTATCAAAAGCACTTAATGGCTGACGTAATGCTGAATCCATCACATCAGTACGAAGCTTCTGCACCACTCCCACAGATGCCTGATTAAAAAATAATGTTTGATAATAGTGTAAAGCCGCAGCAATAAGCTGCAAAATCAAGAAGATTGCGGCAAGCCCACCGACAATATCGAGCGGTAAATTTCCCGTTGCCACCATATTGTCGATAAAATAACTCACAAGCAGGGGTCCGCTTACCTCTGCCAATGCAGCAATCCACAACATCAATACAGCAATTAGCATCGGTTTACGGTAATTTTTGCCGTAAGAAAGTAAGCGCTTTAATGACGGCCATAGCTTACCTATATGAGTTTTAGTCATTTTCTCCACCCAATTCAGCTTCGAGTTGTTGGTAATGGTACATATCGGAATACCAACCTGATTGGGTGATAAGCTGTTTATGCTGGCCGTGTTGTACCACTGAGCCATGTTGCATAACCAAAATATTATCGGCTTCCGTTAATGCTGACAGCCGATGCGCACTGATAATAACAGTGCGCTGTTGCCGCCATTGGCTAAGATTTTTCATAATCTGGTGTTCCGTGTGACCATCAACGGCTGACAGAGCATCATCAAGGATTAAAATCTCTGTCTCTAACAGCAAAGCCCTGGCAATGGATATACGCTGTTTTTGCCCCCCGGAAAGCATCACACCGCGTTCTCCCACTTCCGTTTGATAACCTTGGGGCAATCGCAAAATATCATCATGTACACTTGCTAAACGAGCGACTTCTTCTATTTGCTCTTGGGTTGCATCGGGTCGTCCCAACGCAATATTACCTGCAACGGTATCCGAAAACAGGAAAGGAGTTTGGTTGACAATAGCCAATCGTGAACGCCACTCTTCTATTCGAAGCGCAGAGATATTTTTTGACTGGAAAAGAATGGCTCCATCGGTGACATCAAACTGCCGTTGTAACAAAGCCAATAAAGTACTCTTCCCTGCACCAGTTGATCCACAAAGCCCTAATAACTGACCAGGCTCTAGTTGAAAATGGATATTTTCCAAAACAGGTTTATTACTTTGGGGATAGGTAAATTTGTTGATATTTGCCCACAAGCTCCCCCGCTCTGAAGACAAAGACAACACACCATCTTCGGTTACCAGGGGTTCCTGCAACAAACTGCGGATACGTGTATAAGCAGCACTTCCTCTCTCAACAATGTTGAACATCCATGCCAATGCCAACATAGGCCAGATCATCAATCCCAGATACATGACAAAACTGGTCAATTCACCAAGGGTCATGGAACCCTTCACCACCATCCAACTCCCTCCACCGACAGCCAAGAGGTTTGCAACAGTAATAGCAATGAAAATGGTGGGATCAAAACGCGCATCTACACGCGCAACATGCATATTCTTACGCCCAGCATCAATAGCAACTTCTTCAAACTGGTTAGATTGAAGTTTTTCCAATCCAAACGCTTTTATCATACGGATACTAGTCAAACTTTCCTGCGCATGGTTATTCAGTACAGAAAATGCGCCTTGCGCAGATTTAAAACGATGATGAAGCTGATTACCATAATGCTTAATCGCCAAGGCCATAACAGGCATCGGCACTAGTGATAACAATGTTAATTGCCAACTGATCTCCACGCTCATTACAATTAGGACAGAACACCCCATAACTAAAGCATCAACCAAAGTAAGGACTCCCTCACCTGCGGCAAAAACAACTCTGTCAACATCATTGGTTGCACGTGCCATGAGATCACCTGTTCTATGACGCAGATAAAATTCAGGATTCTGACTACTCAGACGCTTGTAGAAGTCACCTCTCAGCTTAACAGCCAGCCGATAAGAAGCACCGAACAACCATACACGCCAAACATATCGCAGACCATAAATTGCCAAAGCAATGAACAGCATTAACCCCAGCAACATTAATAGCTGACGGAAGGTCATTGTTTTTGAGCTAATGCCATCAACGATAATCCCAACTAAGTGGGGAGGAATGAGTTGCAGCACCGCAATCAAAACGAGGAAAATAACAGCACCCAGATAACGCCGCCATTCACGAATAAAATACCAGCTTAATTGTGAAAATAATCTCACACACCTATTCCCAAGGTAAAAATAAAAGAGTTAGCACCTACCGACCAAAGGGATCTTTATGATGTTACTGAATCTGGTATTGGCAGCGCCGTTGTATATTTGATCTTTTCCATGGCAAAGTTAGAAGTAACATCAATCAAACCAGAAACCCCATTTACCATACGTTTGTAGAAATGATCATAACTCTTCATATCAACAACTTCTATATGCATCAGGTAATCATATTCACCAGCCATGCGATAAAATGTTAAGACTTCTGGCATCTCTTTTATAAAGGAGACAAACTGTTCATACCACTCACTGCTGTGTTGCTGAGTTTTAATCATCACTATCACTGTCAAACCCAGACCGAGTTTTCCCCCATTTAACAAGGCAACCCTGCCAACAATATAACCTTCATCTTCAAGTCGTTTAAGACGCTTCCAGCAAGGTGTCGAAGTCAAATTAACGGCTTCAGCCAGCGCATTCAAGGATAGACTACAATCCTGTTGGAGCAGTGCCAGTAGCTTACGGTCTATTTTATCTAACATATCTAAATCCTATAGAAATATTTCCCAAATATAACGGATATTCTCAGAAAAATAATAATCTATTTCTCCAAATGTAAGGGTAATCTATATACCACTACGGTATTATTATTTAGGGTCAATTTATGTCGTCTTTATGGGCTACAAATGCCATAAAAGCTATCCAAGCTGATTATCAACGCAGCGCTGATACACATCTTATTCGTCTTAACTTCCCAATATTTCCGGGTATTTACCTCTATCTCAAAGATGAAAGCACTCATCCCACGGGTAGCCTCAAACATCGACTTGCACGTTCCCTATTCCTTTACGCACTTACTAATGGTTGGATCCAGGAAGGAACGCCTATTATTGAAGCTTCATCTGGAAGTACTGCTGTTTCGGAAGCTTATTTTGCCCGCTTGCTTGGTTTACCATTTATTGCTGTTATGCCTTTCTGTACTGCTAAACGCAAAATTCAAGAGATTGAGTTCTATGGCGGTAAATGCCATTTTGTAGAGCATTCCGCCTTGATTTATCAAGAATCAGAGCGCCTAGCAAAAGAGCTTAGTGGCCATTATATGGATCAGTTTACCTATGCCGAGCGAGCAACTGACTGGCGAGGAAACAATAATATTGCAGAAAGTATTTTCCGCCAGATGCAACTAGAGCCTTTTCCTGAACCAACTTACATCGTTATGAGTGCAGGAACGGGTGGCACATCTGCGACACTTGGTCGTTATATCCGCTATCAGGGATATAACACTAAACTCATTGTTGTCGATCCAGAGAACTCCGTCTTCTACGATTGCTACCATCAGAACCGCCGTGATATTTACGGAAGTACTGGCAGTAAAATAGAAGGAATTGGCCGCCCACGCGTAGAACCTTCTTTTATTCCTACCGTTATCGATGACATGATCCAAGTTCCCGATCTTGCCACAATTGCTACCATTTATTGGCTTGAAAAATTAATTGGCAGAAAAACGGGAGCATCAACAGGAACTAACGTCTGGGGAGCTTTACAACTCGCCAAGCAAATGCACGATAACAACCAACAAGGGGCAATTGTGACATTACTCTGTGATAGTGGGGAGCGCTATCTTGATACTTATTACAACCCAGAGTGGGTGCGTAATAATATCGGTGATATCACACAGTATCTAACACAACTACCCAAGTTAAACGGTTATGAGTAACATATCTCCTTCAATTTACAGAGGTAGATATCATGAAACGAGCCGTTGTTGTATTCAGTGGTGGACAGGATTCCAGCACTTGTTTAATTCAGGCACTCCACCAATATGACGAAGTTCACTGTGTCACCTTTGATTATGGACAGCGTCATCATGCTGAAATTGATGTCGCTTGTCGTATAAGCAAAGAATTGGGCGCTGCTGCCCATAAAGTCCTTGATGTGACTTTATTGAACGAGCTCGCCATCAGTAGCCTGACAAGAGACAATATTCCCGTACCCGATTTCAGTGAAAGTGAAAAAAGTGGCCTCCCAAGTACTTTTGTGCCTGGCCGTAATATATTATTTTTAACTCTGGCGGCAATTTATGCTTATCAGGTTGAAGCTGAAGTCGTTATTACTGGCGTTTGTGAAACCGATTTTTCGGGCTACCCAGATTGCCGTGATGAATTTGTTAAAGCACTCAATAAAGCAGTCAGCCTTGGTATCGCTCGTGATATTCGTTTCGAAGCCCCTCTAATGTGGTTAAACAAAGCGGAAACTTGGGCATTGGCAGATTATTATCAAAAATTGGATTTTGTTCGCAATAAAACCCTTACGTGCTATAACGGTATTCAGGGTAATGGATGCGGTGAATGCGCTGCCTGCCATCTCAGGGCTGAGGGATTAAAGCATTATTTAAGCAATGCCCAAGCCACGATATTAGATATGAAAGCCAAAACCCATCTCAGTTAATCGAAACGATCTCATTAACGTGATCTGTGAGAGGTTCGTGGAACCTCTCATTCCACATTTTTATTTTATCGTTATTCGGCATTGTTTTTATAGGCTTCCATCCTTTCTCGTAATTCACCTTCTAAAACTAACGCTTTTTGCGTTTTCAAATCAATACAAGCAAATGTAGTTAAAGCATCTGCAATAATTTGATTATCACCCCGGCGTATAATTTCCTGAAAAAATGTACCACTTTTGTTACGTAACTCCCGCATCGAAGATTTCACTTCCAGCTCATCTGTCATCACGGCGGGATGGCGATAATTAATATTGATATTCACCACAACAAAACCAATATTCTTACGATTTAACCATTCCAGCGTGTCATCTTCAGTAAGTAAATCCCAGCGAGCTGCTTCCATAAATTCCAAATAACGAGCATTGTTCACATGCTGGAAAAGATCAATATGGTAACCCCTGACTTTGATAATTGTGCTCATTGCTATTTTTTCCTTACACTCATCCGACCAGACAAAATGTAACAATAGCAAACCAATTTAATTACAATGGCATTTAATCAATTATTCTTGATCGATATCACAGCCCTCTTGAACAAATTACTGATGAATGCACAAGAGGGCCTTAATACTTAGTAAGTTAATTTATCTCGATTTTTCTCTATGAAAATCGGACCAATACCTTGTACTTCTTGCAATTGTTCTATTGCTGTAAAAGGGCCATATTTTTCACGATATTCAACAATTGCCTGTGCTTTTTTAGCGCCTACCCCATTGAGTTCTTTCGCTAACTCTTCAGCATTCGCAGTATTAATATTAACAACACCTTTTTCTTGTATCTGCTGGCCTGGGACTTGCTCTTTCCCCTCTTTCACCTTACTGTTTTCAACGGTAGTTTTATGTTGGCCAACAGGTTGTTTCACCAACTTATCAGTAGATTCATTAACGGTAGCTGCATGAGACAACGGCATACTGATACACAATGCCACCATGAGTGAGTTAAATACTATCCTTAAATATTTCATATAAATCTCTCCATGTTTTATTGGTGAAAGAAAGATTGCCACAACAATATTTCCGGGCAACAGGCAAGGTTCATATATGCGAAAGGCCACGAAAGTGGCCTTTTTCAATTACTATTTTGCAAAAGCAGATGCGAGTAACTTCGCAATTTTATTCCAGTTGACCGATCTTAATATCCGCACCATCACGTAAATTCATGATTAGTGACTCGAGCGTGATATTACCGATCTGATACTGATAACCCACCATATACTGTTTAAGCAGATCATCTGTGACAAATCCCGGAACAACTTTATCCAACTGGATAAGTACAGCGTTACCCAGTTCATCTTGAGCTAATCCATATACAGGCTTACCCGCTTTAGGATGAGGTAAAGTGAATGCCACATCGGTAGCCTGATTGGTTTGTGGCAAATGTTTTATCACGGTAGGCTGCTCGAACTGAATTCCTGCGGTTTTCAATACTTGCTCACCTTTACCTTCTTTCAGGGCGGCAAGGAGTTTTTCACTTTCAATCTGAAGTTGTTTTTCTGCTTTCTGACGTTTTACCAATTCAGTAACTTCAGGTTTGGCCTGTTCAAACGACTGGACTGTTTCAGGCCTAACATTGTCAACACGCAGAATAAAAGCTCTATCGCCTTCAACCGAAATAACATCAGAGTTAATTCCTGTCGCACCTTTATCATCAATCAAATTGCCAGAGAAAACAGCCTGAACAACTTGGTTGAAATTAATATCAGTGGGAACATGATCGCGATCAAACCAGTCCGTGGTCACAGCTTGATAACCCGCCGCTTTCTCTGCTGCTACCAAAGACTCATTATCATTCGCTGCGGCATCACTCACTTTCCGCTGTAATGCATAAAAAGCATCAACGGCTTTTTCCTGCTTAACAATTTTTTCTATTTCCGAACGCACATCCGCCAACGGTTTGACTTCCTGAGATTTAATATCATCTAAACGAAAAATGGCATATCCATTAGATAATTTGACCACATCTGAAAGCTGCCCTTTCTGTGTCAAATTCGCTGACTTAATCTCATTAGGCAGAGAACGTTCTTCCATCCAGCCTAAATCACCACCTTTTTGAGCAGAAAATTTGTCAGTCGATTTTTCTGACGCCAATTGACTAAAATCAGCTCCTTTTTTTAACTCATCCAAAACCGATTTAGCGACAGAGTCTGAATCCAGTTGAATAAAGCTATACTTCTTCTGTTCAGGTTTAGTGTATTTTGCCAGGTTATTTTTATAAAATTTTTCGATATCAGCATCTGATACAGTGACATCTTTCAGTTCATCGGCAGCATCCATTTTGATATAACTGACTTTCACTTTTTCCGGCACAGTAAAATGCTTACTATTGGCGTCATAGTATTTTTTCAGTTCTTCATCGGTAACTGTTTGTTTCTCCTCAATTGATTTTAATTCAAGAGTCGCAAAACGTACTGTCCTTTCTTGCAAAAGTAATGCTGCTTCCTGTTTTACTTCGGTCGGTAACGCAATTTCCGCGCCTATAACAGCTTGCCTCAATTGACGATTAATCAATTCCTGACGAACCTGTTCCGCGAAATTGTCAGGGCTGATGTTTGAATGAGCAAGCCAGTTTAAATACTCCTGATATTTGTTGTTATCAAACTGGCCGTCAGTCTGGAGAAACGGTAGGTTACGTATCTCCTGTGCAACCTGATTGTCGCTTGCTGATAAACCCAGCTTTCGGGCATACTGTTCAATCAAAGTGGCATTGATAAGTCTCTCCAATGATTGGCGCCGAAGCTGCTGTAGCATCTGTTCATCGCTTAACAAAGTTGAGAATTCATCTCCCAGCTTCTCCTGCTGAACATTTTTTTCTTGCAAAAATGCCTGCTCTAGCTGAGCACGACTAATGGTTTGGCCATTCACTTTGGCTGCATAATTACCACTTTCGCTTGATAGGTAACCAGTTACCCCCGTCACCAGGAAAGTCAGGATAATTAGAGCCAACACAATTTTGAGCACAGGACCGTTCGCCGCCGTGCGTAGGTTGTCCATCATAAAGACGTAAAACTCCGCTTTAGTGAAAAAGAAACTGTCATATTACGACAATTCAAACGCTAAGAGAAAAAAAGCGCACCAATCAATTGATGCGCTTATATTCTAGCCTATCAACACGGCCTAGTCAGTTGAAGTTTATTGCAATAACAAAAACCAGAGCCTGTTTCCTGCTCATTAGCCATTAACAGCGTCTTTTAATCCCTTTCCAGCTCGGAAAGCAGGTACTTTTGCTGCTGCGATCTTGATTTCCTTGCCTGTCTGAGGGTTGCGGCCTGTACGCGCAGCACGCTCACGTACAATAAACGTACCGAACCCCACTAAAGCGACATCATCACCGTTTTTCAATGCACCAGATACGGAAGAAATGAATGCATCTACTACACGTCCAGCTGCTGCCTTAGAAATATTGGCATCAGCAGCAATTTTGTCGATCAGTTGTGACTTATTCACTCTTATCATCCCCATTTTAGTATTACTCTCGTAACGGAAACCGATTTACAACAGATAACACGACAGTTATACCGTCATATCAATCCTTTTCCAGTATTAGCAAGAAATCATGGAACAGCAAAATTTTTAATCAGATAATTAGACTAATCTAACTTAATGACACAAAAAAAGGCTGGCAAGCCTGAATGTTCTCACCAACCTGAATTTTATACACAGTTCTTGAGTTAGCTCACTATTTTTGTACTATTTTAGTGATACAACTTCTGCGCCAAATGTGGGTTCCTGCAAAGCGATAGATAACACATCTTCTATACGTTTAACGGGGTGGATCTCCAGATCTTGGATCACATTCTGTGGGATCTCTTCCAGATCTCGTTTATTGTCATCTGGGATCAAAACCGTTTTAATTCCCCCTCGATGTGCTGCCAGCAGTTTCTCTTTCAAGCCCCCGATTGGCAGTACTAAACCACGCAGCGTAATTTCCCCTGTCATGGCGACGTCAGCACGAACTGGATTACCCGTCAGGCAAGAGACCAACGCTGTACACATTGCAATCCCCGCACTGGGACCATCTTTTGGGGTCGCTCCTTCCGGTACATGAACATGAATATCACGTTTCTCATGGAAATCAGAGCTGATACCCAACTTATCAGCACGAGCACGAACGACTGTCAATGCCGCCTGGATGGATTCCTGCATCACTTCACCCAATGAACCGGTATAAGTCAATTTACCTTTACCTGGTACACTGGCTGTTTCAATCGTCAGCAAATCACCACCAACTTCTGTCCATGCCAGGCCAGTTACCTGACCAACTCGATTTTCTGTATCAGCACGACCATAATCCACTTTTTGCACACCCAGATAATCTTTCAAGTTATCCGCATTAATTTCGATGTGCTTAAGTTTCTTATCCATCAGTAATGCTTTAACTGCTTTACGACACAATTTAGAGATTTCACGTTCTAAACTACGAACACCAGCCTCACGAGTGTAGTAACGGATAATGCCAATAATTGCACCATCATCGATAGTCAATTCGTCTTTCTTCAGAGCGTTACGCTCGATCTGTTTTGGCAGCAGATGACGTTTGGCAATATTCAGTTTTTCATCTTCGGTATAGCCCGATAGACGAATGACCTCCATACGATCCAGCAATGGAGCAGGAATATTCATGGAGTTAGAGGTTGCCACGAACATAACATCGGAGAGATCGTAATCAACTTCAAGGTAGTGATCGTTAAATGCTACGTTTTGTTCAGGATCAAGTACTTCTAACAATGCTGAAGCTGGGTCGCCACGCATGTCGGATGACATTTTATCGATTTCATCTAGCAAGAACAGTGGATTTTTAACCCCTACCTTGGACATTTTCTGGATTAATTTGCCCGGCATTGAGCCAATATAAGTACGACGATGTCCACGGATCTCCGCTTCATCACGTACCCCCCCCAATGCCATACGCACATATTTACGCCCAGTTGCGCGTGCGATAGAACGGCCCAATGAGGTTTTTCCCACACCAGGTGGCCCTACCAAACAAAGTATTGGCCCCTTCAGCTTGCTAACGCGGCTCTGTACCGCAAGATATTCAAGAATACGCTCTTTGACACGCTCCAAACCATAATGGTCTGTATCCAGTACTTCCTGAGCTTTTATTAAATCTTTTTTTACCTTGCTACGTGAAACCCAAGGAACTTGCACCATCCAGTCAATGTAACTACGAACAACCGTGGCTTCAGCCGACATCGGAGACATCATTTTTAATTTCTGCAATTCAGCTTCGGCTTTTTCGCGAGCCTCTTTCGGCATTTTCGCGTCTTCAATCTTACGTTTCAGCGTCTCATATTCATCAGGCACATCATCCATCTCACCCAACTCTTTCTGAATAGCTTTCATTTGCTCATTCAGGTAGTACTCGCGCTGGCTTTTTTCCATCTGTTTTTTAACGCGATTACGGATACGTTTTTCTACCTGTAACAGATCGATTTCTGATTCCATCATTGCTATCAGATATTCAATACGCTCAACAACATTAGACATTTCTAAAACTGTCTGCTTATCGTTGATTTTCAAAGGCATATGTGCTGCGATGGTATCTGCTAATTTTGCCGCATCTTCAATACTGTGCAACGAAGTTAATACTTCTGGTGGGATCTTTTTATTCAGTTTGACGTAACCTTCAAACTGGTTAATAACCGTTCTTACCAGAACTTCTTGCTCACGTTCATCAACGTCAGGGGATTCAGAGTATTCAACTTGTGCATAGAAATATTCACCATTATCCGTCAACGTGGTAATGCGAGCACGCTGCAAGCCTTCAACCAGAACTTTTACTGTGCCATCTGGTAACTTTAACATCTGTAAAACAGAAGCCACTGTACCTACGGAGAAAAGATCATTGACTCCCGGCTCATCAGTAGATGCTTCTTTTTGCGCGACCAACATGACTTGTTTGTCATGCTCCATTGCTGCTTCCAGGCAATGAATCGACTTCTCACGCCCAACAAACAGAGGGATCACCATATGTGGATAAACCACGACATCGCGCAAAGGCAATACAGGGATTTCTATGCGTTCAGAACGCTCAGGATTCATAGAGCTCTCTCTTCGTTTAGCTTTCGCCAGTTTTAGGAATCTCGTGAAACACGGTTTTCACGAGTTTCACTTCAAAGAATATAAAATATATGGGGACAGGAATCTTACATTCAATAGCCTATATCGGCAAAAAACAAAATGAGGGAGAACCCCTCATTTGTTTTTTTCAATGCGTATTGATAATCGGTGCTTCCTATACCCCATTTCTTCACTCACCAGAAACTTGGGCATCCGGCTTGCTATATATCAATAATGGTGCGGAGTTATCTTCAACAACCGCTTCATCAACGACAACTTTCTCTACATGTTCCATTGATGGCAGATCGTACATTGTATCCAATAAAACATCCTCAACAATTGAACGAAGACCACGAGCACCCGTTTTACGTGCCATTGCTTTTTTCGCTATGGCAGTCAATGCTTCTTTTCTGAATTCCAGTTCAACACCCTCAAGGTTAAACAGGGCCTGATACTGTTTGGTCAGCGCGTTTTTCGGTTCCTGTAGGATCTGGATCAGTGCTTCTTCATTAAGTTCGGTCAGCGTTGCCACAACGGGCAGACGACCAATGAATTCAGGAATTAACCCAAATTTAATCAAATCTTCCGGTTCAACCTCAGACAGCAATTCACCTTCTGTGGCTTTCTCTGATTCACCCCTAACTGTAGCACTAAAACCAATACCTGAACTGACATTCAAACGCTGGCTGACAACTTTATCCAAGCTGGCAAACGCACCGCCGCAGATAAACAGAATTTTGGACGTATCAACTTGCAAGAATTCCTGCTGTGGATGCTTACGACCACCTTGAGGAGGAACCGCTGCTACAGTGCCTTCAATCAGTTTCAACAGGGCCTGCTGAACCCCTTCTCCTGACACATCGCGAGTAATTGATGGGTTATCAGATTTACGGGAAATTTTATCAATTTCATCAATATACACGATACCACGCTGTGCTTTCTGCACATCGTAATCACATTTTTGCAGCAGTTTCTGGATAATATTTTCTACATCTTCCCCGACATAACCCGCTTCGGTTAATGTCGTGGCGTCAGCCATAGTAAACGGAACGTCTAAATAGCGAGCTAATGTCTCTGCTAACAACGTCTTACCACTACCTGTCGGGCCAATCAACAGAATATTACTTTTGCCGAGTTCCACACCGTTCGTGGCGTCACCATTACGCAATCTCTTGTAATGGTTATAGACCGCAACTGCTAACACTTTTTTCGCTGTTTCTTGGCCGATAACATAATCATCCAGATGTTGGCGAATTTCATGAGGAGTCGGCAATGCGCTACGCTCACGATGTGGTACTAGCTCTTTAATTTCTTCGCGAATGATATCGTTACATAAATCGACACATTCATCGCAGATATACACTGACGGGCCGGCTATTAATTTCCGTACTTCATGTTGGCTTTTCCCGCAGAAAGAGCAATACAGCAGCTTTCCTGAACCGTCTTTGCGCTTATCTGTCATCAGTCAACCTCACTTTATGAACTGTTATCCCAGTTTGTCTGGCATAACAGAAAAAACGCTATTACTCCGGCTAGTTTGGCGTCAACATCAAGAAACGCTTAGAGAAAAGGCTAGCATCGGAGTAATAAATTAATTAATAATTAGCTGCGCTGGGTGAATATACTATCAACCAACCCGTATTCTACGGACTCTTCGGCTGACAAGAAACGATCGCGTTCTGTATCCTTAACGATCTTCTCAAGTGGCTGTCCGGTATGTTTCGCCATCAATTCGTTCATCCGCGCTTTCACCTTGATGATTTCCTGCGCATGGATCTCAATATCAGTCGCCTGTCCCTGGAAACCACCTAATGGCTGGTGAATCATAACTCTGGAATTTGGCAGACAGAAACGCTTCCCTTCTGCTCCAGCGGTCAGCAGGAATGCTCCCATTGAACAGGCCTGCCCCATACAAATAGTACTCACATCGGGTTTGATAAACTGCATCGTGTCATAAATAGACATGCCTGCCGTAATAACCCCACCTGGTGAGTTAATATATAAATGAATATCTTTTTCTGGATTTTCTGCTTCCAAGAATAGCATTTGGGCAACGATCAAGTTCGCCATATGATCTTCAACAGGCCCAGTCAGAAAAATAATACGATCCTTTAATAAGCGGGAGAAAATATCAAATGCACGCTCACCACGTGCTGTTTGTTCAACCACCATCGGCACCAAAGACATGTTAGGTGCATATTGATCTTGCTTGCCACTGTATGACATTTCCGTCTCCTAATAGAACTCACGCGGGTGCCATTCATAACTGATTCTACTTGAGATAAGCGATGATGACCATGATCCAAAGTTACCTAACAAGGGGCTTTTCCCCTTCTAAAAAGTAGTAAGCTCTTACATAATAGTAAGAAAGGATATGAGGTTAAATCTGTTTTTTTCAAGAACAATAAAAAAACCCGCAAGCATAGCCTGCGGGTTTACTTCGATTCACTTCATTGAGAGTGAGGTTTCATCATCTCAGGCATTCAATAAATGAAACTTATGCCAATTGATTTTGATTCATCAGTTCATTGAAGCCAGCTTCTTTTTCAGAAACTTTCGCTTTACTCAGAACAAATTCAACAGCCTGCTCTTCCAGAGCAATGTTGCGAATGTTGTTCATCATTTCGTTATTTTTGCTGTAGTATTCTACAACTTCTTTTGGATCTTCATAAGCGGCTGCCGTCTCTTCGATCAACGCAGTAACGCGATCTTCTTCGACTTTCAGCTCATTGCTGCTGATAACTTCGCCTAACAGCAAGCCAACAACAACACGGCGTTTAGCCTGCTCTTCGAACAGTTCACGTGGCAGTTCCAGAGCTTGTGTTTCGCTACCGCCAAAACGTTGAGCAGCCTGACGACGCAGTACATCAATTTCACCATCAACAACCGCCGCAGGAACTTCAATGTCGTTAGCCTTAACCAAACCGTCCAGAATCTGAGTTTTGATGTTGTTACGAACAGCATTTTTCAGTTCACGTTCCATGTTCTTGCGAACTTCGGCACGTAAACCGTCAACAGTACTATCAGCAATACCAAAACGCTTGATGAACTCTTCAGTCAGCTCTGGCAGTTCACGCTGTTCAACTTTTTTCAAGTTGATCACGAACTTTGCAGCTTTACCTTTCAGATTTTCTGCATGGTAATCTTCTGGGAAAGTCACATCGATAGTAAATTCTTCGCCTGCTTTGTGCCCAACGATACCCTCTTCAAAACCTGGGATCATACGGCCCTGGCCCATTGCCAGAACGAAATCAGTTGATTTACCGCCTTCGAATTCTTCACCCTCAACGGAGCCAGTGAAATCAACAGTGACACGATCTTCCGCAGCCGCTGCTTCATCGGTTTCTTTCCAATCTGCCTGCTGTTTACGCAGCGTGTTCAACATGTTGTCAACGTCTGCATCTTTTACTTCAACAACAGGTTTTTCAACTTCAATTTCTTCTAAACCTTTCAGTTCAATTTCTGGATAAACTTCAAATTCAACTGCGTAAGTGAAGTCTTCACCTTCTTTAAACTGTTCAGGTTTGTAGCTTGGTGCGCCTGCCGGAGTGATTTTCTGCTCAATGATCGCATTGATGAAATTGCGCTGCATCAGATCACCCAGAACATCCTGAAGAACAGAAGCGCCATAACGCTGCTTAACGATCTTCATTGGCACTTTGCCCTTACGAAAGCCATCGATACGGACTTTCTTTGCTACATTAACCAGTTCACTGTCAACTGCTTTTTCGATATCGGCAGCAGGAACGGTGATTGACACACGACGCCCAAGGCCTTGAGTGGTTTCAACAGAAACTTGCATCTTGTTACCTCAAAAAAATCATAGTGCTCGGTCAACTTCAGAATGGCTGCAAGGCTTAAAACAAGCGGATTGCAGTACTCTTTAAGAACCGGGGCGGTCGCATTTAAAAACCGAGTATCCCTGTGATCAGAAGCGTCCCGAAACCATTCTAAAAATTTAGACGCAGCATTATAGCGGCGCAGACAGTATGAGTCGAGAATTGCAGACAAAAGCATGCATGATTCGTTAACTTATGTGATAAGCGTTGCTCAATGGCTACGTCATAATATTGTTTATGATGAGACTGTTATGCAATATGCATATAAAAAAATACAGCCCGAAGGCTGCTAGCTAAAATTAAAGCGAGATGAATAAAATAGAGACAAACAAGCTATGAAATTAACTCGAAAAATCACAAGTTTGATGTCGTCGTACTTCCACCGCGACATGCCGGAGAAGCCAGAACAGTGTCTGCTAGTTCTGCCCACTCCTTTTCCGTATAAGTATGAAGTGCCAAAGCATGTACACCTTCCTCTAATTCTTTAGCCAAGACGCTATATATTGAGCGGTGGCGACTCAACATTCTTTGTTCAACAAATTCATTGCTTATGATAATAATTTTAAAATGGCTTTCAGAACCCGCTGGCACATTGTGACGATAACTTTCATCGGTCACTTCCAGATGAGAAGGCTGAAATGCCGCCTGTAACTTTGTTTCTATTTCTTGACGAACCATCCCATTCTCCTAAATCACCAAAGGTTATTTATCAACCATATTATTGATTTTAGATTATTTCCCGTGATTTATAACATCGGGGTAATCAAATCTCCTTAACAGAATTTACGTCAGGTATTTCTCACGATATTTCAAACCATGTTTCAATCATCAGGGATATGCCGCTACCCATGGCGATGCTATGATTACAGCGGTTTAAACTATCAGTATTAATATTGAATATCCGAATCTTGAATTGAGAAAACCCACATGCTAAAGAAAATATTTATTCCATTGATTACGCTTTTCTTTTTATCTGGCTGTGCAGACTCAGGCAACACATTAGCCATTCAACCTAAAATTACTCTGCCACCAGCAGATCCAACCATGAAAGCGATTACCGTCAGTATTAGTGGGGTCGACCATCGTCAATCTCAAGCCCTGGCCCAAATTAATCGTAATGCGCGATTAGTTACCTTGGTTCCTTCCCGTGATGTACGCTTCTTACTACAAGAAGCGCTGGAAAAACAAATGGTGGCTCGCGGCTATATGATTGGCTCTCCCGCTAATGCCAATTTGCAGGTCGTAGTCAATCAACTCTACGCCAATGTGAAAGAAGGCAGTCTTCGTCATGATATTTCAGCCAAAGCTGAAATTTCTATCATTGCTTATGCTCAAGACGGTAGTCAACAAATCAAAAACTATCGTACCAGCTACAATGCTCAGGGACCATTGGCAGCAACAAACACAAAAATTGCTGATGCAGTCAATACTGTCTTATCTGATGTGATCGCAGACATGGCTCAGGATGCGTCAATCAGCACCTTTATCAAACAAAACGTCCACTAACAGGATAATAAACAAACTTTCTGCCTAATTCTGACAAAATTAGATTGTATGCGGAAAGTTTTGGGAGGCCCATGACTAACCACCGTTATTTAAACCTATCTGCGTTACGCAACTATCGAACCCTTCTGTTACTGGGCTTTGCCTCAGGTCTGCCTCTTGCGCTCACGGCTGGAACGTTACAAGCATGGATGACTGTCGAAAATGTCGATATCCGAACTATCGGTTTTTTCACTTTGGTTGGTCAAGCCTATGTTTTTAAGTTTCTCTGGGCACCCGCAATGGATCGGTATACCCCGTCCTTTTTAGGACGCCGACGGGGGTGGATGCTCACAACTCAACTTTTATTGATAGTCAGTATTGCCGCAATGGGGTTTCTTCAACCTTCCCAACACTTATGGTGGCTTGCTGCATTAGCTGTTGCTGTCGCATTCTTCTCCGCTTCCCAAGATACTATTTTTGACGCCTATAAAACCGACTTATTGTCACAAGAAGAACGCGGATCAGGTGCCGCCGTTTCCGTACTGGGTTATCGGTTGGCTATGCTGGCTTCTGGTGGATTTGCCTTACTGCTTGCCACCTATATCGGCTGGCAAAATATGTATTGGGTTATGGCAGGCCTGATGCTGATTAGTGTTTATGCCACGTTTACCGCCAAAGAACCGGAAATTAATACAGCACCGCCAAAAACATTACGTCAGGCAGTACTCGAACCCTTGTTTGACTTTTTCGGCCGCAACAATGCCTGGATTATCCTGCTGCTGATTGTACTGTACAAACTGACAGATGCTTTTGCTCTCTCACTCAGCACCCCTTTCCTGATTCGGGGTGTTGGTTTCAATCCAGTCGAAGTCGGCATGATCAATAAAACCCTCGGACTCACCGCAACCATTATCGGCGCATTGTACGGTGGTTATTTGATGCATAGGATGAGCCTGTTCCGTGCCCTGATGATCTTTGGCATTCTTCAAACCATTTCAAATTTGGGTTATTGGATACTTGCTGTTACACCTAAAGACATCTATGTAATGGGAGCGGCGATTTTTCTGGAAAATATCTGTGGTGGCATGGGAACAGCCGCTTTTGTTGCCCTGCTAATGACCTTGTGTAACAAATCATTTTCAGCAACACAGTTCGCGTTACTTTCTGCATTATCAGCAGTTGGCCGCGTTTATGTTGGCCCTGTAGCGGGATGGTTTGCCGAAGCCTATGGCTGGTCAACGTTCTACTTATTTTCTGTTGTTATCGGATTACCGGGGCTTGTGTTGTTGTTCGCTTGTCGTAAGACACTGGCTTATTCTGAGAAAAATGATAGTTTTATTCCCCGAACACTATTCAAGAATACTTATAAATTTACTTTTATTATCATGGCATTATCTGCTCTGATGTTTGTAACTTGGTTAATTATCAGCAGCATACTGTTTATCATCATTCATTTAGTGTCTCTGATATACACTATATCGCCGGAATATATTCTATATCTGCATAAAATCAGTGAGTGGATATCCCCACTGTTATCCTGGAGCATAATCATAGGAATTTTAGGCCTTCTTTCAGGAGGAATATTGGATTATTTGGCATTAAAGAAAAGTAAGCTCACCTAATCTACTGTCACCACTTAATACCTTTTTTACATCTACCAGCAACAGCAGATTGACAAAATTCAGCCGGTTGTTGCTGGTTTACATAGTGACAAACTTCACAAGAAGAGTAAAAACTCACAATTATGTGGCCTGAACAACATCTTTTTCAGGGTGAAATTATTTATATTTGAACTAACAAATATTATTATTTGGGCGCATATTATTTCGAACTATTCGAAATATCGTTCACCATCTTAAAACCATATAAAGGGAATTTATGAAAAGACGTATTTTGACACTCACCGCAATTGCCGCAACCTTAGTTTCTGCTTCAGCCTGCGCGGAATACCAGTGGGGGTTTGGCAATGTCAGCATGAACTACCTTGATTGGAGCAAACATACTACTCATAAAACCGGACAAACCTCACATAAGGATGATTTTGCTTATTTAGAACTGGAAGGTGGAGCAGGATTTAGCTGGGGCGAACTCTATGGTTTCGCTGATTTAGAAAATCCTTTCAACAGTAAAACAGCCCAACCAGGTGATAACCAACGTTACACTTTCAAGACAACGGGTCGTTTCTATCTAGGCGATACGGGTTTCAACCTTTATGGTCATGTTTATGGAACCTATTCTTTACCAGGCAAAGCGAACGGTGGAAACTTCCATGAAGTTAATACCCTCTATGGATTAGGCTATAATGCTAATATTGCTGGCCTATGGTTCAAACCTTTTGTTGCACTGCACTATGTTGACCAAACTTTCTATTCAGGCAATAACGGTTATGTTGTGGGCTGGGTTGCAGGATACGATTTCAACCTTTGGGAACAAAAATTCAGCGTGACAAACTGGAATGAAATTGAATTGAACCGCAATGAACGCTACGGTAACGGCGGACGCGAGGGTATCAATGGCGCTGTTGCGTTATGGTGGACTCCACATCCTTCTTTTACAACTGGAGTTCAATATCGCTATGCGGATAACAAACTGGGAGAAGATTTCTTGCAGGATGGTATTGTTTATAGTGTGAAATATAACTTCTAATAATTAGTTTAATCGATGAGCAGCTTGGTGTTGCTCATCGAAATCAATAAATCATAGTTATCTCTCCGATAACAAGGCATATTTCCGAATTTTTTCTGTGGTTTTCATCAAGGCTTTTCCTTTTAAAATAGAGAGTTATTTGAAATTAATTGTCTATTTTGATTTCTTAATTAAGATAACTAACCGAAATTAACGTTTTGTTAAATTTAGAATCACATGTGATCCCTCTAACATAAAAAGCCTACAAGCCAACCTGCTTCTATTACAATTGTTTACACTCCGGTAACCTTACCGTAGAATGCCCGCACTGATGAAACGACAATAAAGCTTTTGTTATCTGGGGTCGATCAATGAGACTTATGAAATACAAAAAAACTATTGGGTTATCGTCATTACTCGCAGCCACCTTAATGCTAAGTGGTTGTGATATGGTATTGATGAATCCCAAAGGGGCGATCGGCGTCGAACAAAAAACGCTGATACTAACAGCGTTTGGTTTGATGCTGATCGTTGTTATACCGGCTATTGTAATGGCAGTTATTTTTGCCTTACGTTACCGGGAAGCCAATAAATCTGCAACTTATCGTCCAAACTGGGCACACTCAAATAAAATTGAGCTTGTCGTTTGGACTGTGCCTATCCTGATTATCATCACCCTGGCGACGATTACATGGAAAACAACACATGAACTCGATCCCTATAAGCCATTGGATAGTGATGTCAAACCGGTGACGATTGAAGTTATTTCCCTTGACTGGAAATGGCTGTTCATCTATCCCGATCAGGGTATCGCAACTGTAAACGAAATCGTATTCCCTAAAAATGTTCCAATTAACTTCAAAATCACCTCAGACTCTGTGATGAATTCTTTCTTCATCCCACAGTTAGGTGGGCAGATTTATGCAATGGCGGGCATGCAGACAAAATTGCACCTGATTGCTAACTCTGCGGGTAAATACGATGGATTTTCAGCAAGTTACAGTGGTCATGGCTTCTCAGGCATGAAATTCACTGCAACCGCGACTGATGATCGTGCAGGTTTTGAAGAGTGGGTACAGAAAGTGAAAGCATCACCGAAAACCCTGGATACCGTACAAGCGTTCAATGAGTTGGCTAAACCTAGCCAAAACAATCCCGTTGAATACTTCTCAAGCGTGAAACCAAAACTGTTCCAAGAGACTATCGCCAAATTCATGGGTGACATGGGTCATGGTGGCATGCATGGTATGGCTGCTCACGGCAAAACAGAACATGGTGAAGCTGCGGGTCATAATATGAATATGAGTCAGCCGGCTCATTCAGGTGTTGAGGAATAAAAGCATGTGGGGAAAATTAACACTGGATGCGGTCCCATTACATGAACCCATTATTGTGGTGACATTACTTGGGATCTTGCTTGGGGGACTGGCAGTTGTTGGTTCCTTGACTTATTTCCGTAAATGGAAATGGCTTTGGAGTGAATGGTTAACCAGCGTTGACCATAAAAAAATTGGTGTCATGTACATCGTCGTTGCCATGGTGATGATGCTCCGTGGTTTCGCTGACGCCATCATGATGCGTGGACAGCAAGCCTTAGCTTCCGCTGGTGAAGCCGGTTTCCTGCCCCCGCACCATTATGATCAGATCTTCACCGCTCACGGCGTTATCATGATCTTCTTTATGGCGATGCCTTTCGTTGTCGGTCTGATGAACATTGTTGTTCCTCTGCAAATCGGCGCACGCGACGTTGCATTCCCATTCTTGAACTCTTTGAGCTTCTGGTTATTTGTTGTCGGTGTCGTATTGATCAACCTCTCTCTGGGAGTCGGTGAGTTTGCACAAACCGGTTGGTTGGCATACCCGCCTCTATCTGGTCTGGAGTACAACCCGGGAGTCGGTGTTGATTACTGGATATGGAGCCTTCAGCTCTCTGGTGTCGGTACATTGCTGACCGGTGTCAACTTCTTTGTGACCATCCTGCGTATGCGTGCACCAGGTATGTCCATGATGAAAATGCCCGTCTTCACTTGGGCTTCACTGTGCACCAACATCCTGATTATTGCTGCGTTCCCAATCCTGACAGTCACCATCGCGTTGCTAACCCTGGATCGTTATCTGGGCACCCATTTCTTTACCAACGATATGGGCGGCAACATGATGATGTACATCAACCTGATCTGGGCTTGGGGCCATCCTGAAGTTTACATACTGGTTCTACCTGTCTTCGGTATTTTCTCCGAAGTCACTGCAACCTTCTCGAAAAAACGCCTGTTTGGTTATACCTCACTGGTGTGGGCAACAATCGTTATTACCATCCTGTCGTTCATCGTATGGTTGCACCACTTCTTTACCATGGGTTCCGGCGCGAACGTTAACGCCTTCTTTGGTATCGCCACAATGATTATCTCCATCCCAACCGGGGTTAAGATCTTCAACTGGCTGTTCACTATGTACCGTGGTCGTATTGAATTCAAAACCCCAATGCTATGGACTGTTGGCTTCCTGGTCACCTTCTCTATTGGTGGTATGACAGGTGTTCTGCTGGCCGTACCTGGTGCAAACTTCGTACTGCATAACAGCCTGTTCCTGATCGCTCACTTCCATAACGTTATCATCGGTGGTGTGGTATTCGGCTGCTTCGCCGGTACAACTTACTGGTTCCCGAAAGCATTTGGTTTCACGCTGAATGAAAAATGGGGTGTCCGTGCATTCTGGTTCTGGATCACGGGTTTCTTCGTTGCCTTTATGCCTCTGTATGCACTGGGCTTCATGGGCATGACCCGTCGCTTGAGCCAAGATATCAACCCAGAATTCCATCCTTTGCTGGTGGTTGCAGCAGGCGGTGTTGTTCTTATCGCTCTTGGTATTCTGTGTCAGGTTATCCAGTTCTACGTCAGTATCCGTGACCGTGAGCAGAACCGTGATCTGACCGGTGATCCATGGGGTGCTCGTACTCTGGAATGGTCAACTTCATCTCCGCCGCCGTTCTATAACTTTGCGGAAGTTCCACACATCCAGACTCGTGATGCGTGGTGGGATATGAAAGAAAAAGGGACTGAATATAAGCGTCCTGCTAAATATGAAGAAATTCATATGCCTAAAAATACCGGTGCAGGTGTGATCATCAGTGCTTTCTGTCTGACCTTAGGCTTTGCTTTGATCTGGCATATCTGGTGGATGGCTATTGCAAGTTTCGCGGGCATCATCATCAGTTGCATCGTGAAAAGTTTTGACGAAGACGTTGATTATTACGTTCCTGTAGCTGAAATCGAAAAAGTTGAAAATCAGCGTTATGAAGATCTGAGAAAGGCAGGTGTGAAATAATGTCGACTCAAACCCTTAACAACACAGCCGCCCATGATACTCATGGGCACCACGATACAGGAGCCAACAAAATATTTGGCTTCTGGGTCTACCTGATGAGTGACTTGATTCTGTTTGCAAGTCTGTTCGCTACCTATGCCGTGTTAGTTAACGGCACTGCGGGTGGCCCATCTGGTAAAGATATTTTTGAGCTGCCATTTGTACTGGTAGAAACCTTCTTGCTGCTATTTAGTAGTATCACTTATGGTTTCGCCATGCTGGGCGTGAACAAAGGTAAAGCGGGTCAGGCTAATTTGTGGCTATTCATTACCTTCCTGTTTGGCCTTGGCTTCGTTTCAATGGAAGTTTATGAATTCCATAAACTGATCACAGAAGGCTTTGGCCCTGATCGTAGTGCGTTCCTGTCTGCCTTCTTCGCACTGGTTGCCACTCACGGTCTGCACGTGACCATCGGTCTGATTTGGATCGTTATCATGATGGTTCAAGTTTCACGCCGCGGCCTGACTGATGTGAACCGTGTGCGTCTGAACTGCCTGAGTCTGTTCTGGCACTTCCTTGACGTTGTCTGGATTTGTGTATTCACTGTCGTTTATCTGATGGGAGCTATGTAATGAGTCATCCAAATACTTCTCATTCCGGCGCAAGCCACGGTAGCTTCAAAACCTATCTAATGGGTTTTGTTCTGTCAGTCATACTGACCGTGATCCCATTCTGGATGGTAATGGATGGCACTACTTCACACAGCACAATTCTGGTGACAGTAGTCGCTATGGCTGTTATTCAGATTTTTGTTCATTTCATCTGCTTCCTGCACATGAATACATCATCTGAAGAGCGTTGGAACCTCGTTGCCTTAATATTCACATTACTGGTCATCGCTATCGTTGTTGTTGGCTCCCTGTGGATTATGTACAACCTGAACATCAATATGATGGTTGATTAAGGGTTGATTTGAATGATTAAGCAATACCTGCAAGTGACCAAACCAGGAATTATTTTCGGAAATCTAATTTCTGCGATTGGTGGTTTTCTACTCGCTTCCAAGGGCGTAATAGATTACCCCTTGTTCTTTGCAACGATGGTCGGGGTATCGCTGGTGGTAGCATCAGGTTGTGTATTCAACAACTATATCGACCGCGATATTGACCGTATCATGGAAAGAACGAAAGAAAGAGTCCTTGTGAAAGGGCTTATCGATCCGAAAATCAGCCTGATTTATGCCTCAGTGTTAGGTATTGTTGGCATAGTGCTGCTTTATGTAGCAACCAATGTCTTAGCAATGCAGTTAGCTCTCATCGGGTTTATCGTTTATGTTGGGGTTTATAGCCTCTACATGAAAAGAAAATCTGTTTATGGCACGCTGGTTGGTAGCTTGTCAGGCGCAGCCCCGCCCGTGATTGGTTACTGTGCAGTAACAGGGCATTTTGATACAGGCGCGTTGATCTTATTGCTGATCTTCAGCCTGTGGCAAATGCCCCACTCTTATGCCATTGCTATTTTTCGGTTCAAAGATTATCAGGCGGCCAACATTCCAGTATTACCCGTGATTAAAGGAATTTCCGTCGCGAAAAACCACATCACGCTGTATATTCTGGCCTTTATGGTTGCCACTTTGATGCTGACCATCAGTGGTTATGCGGGTTATAAATATCTTATTGTCGCTGCCGCAGTGAGCATCTGGTGGTTGGGTATGGCATTATCAGGGTATAAAACCTCTAATGACCGTATTTGGGCCCGTAAGTTATTTCTGTTTTCTATCGTCGCTATCATGTCATTAAGCGTCATGATGTCTGTAGATTCAACAGCATCTCCAGAAAACCTACTGACTTACGTCTGGTAATATTTAAGATGGCAGGGTAAACCCTGCCATCTTTTTCCTTTCTTTTATCTCTATTCAATGACAACTTATTCGGTGACAAACGCTTTTTTTTCGTTTGCTCTCACCTAATTGAAATGTCATACCAGATTTTTTTGAGGTATCCATGAACGATAATAAAATGACTCCGCTTGAACTTCGGGCAACATGGGGCTTAGGTTCTGTTTTCTCCCTGCGCATGTTAGGCATGTTCATGGTTCTGCCTGTTCTGACGACCTATGGTTTAGCGTTACGTGATGCGACTGAAGCGCTTATTGGAATTGCCATTGGCATCTACGGCTTAACACAGGCAATATTTCAGATCCCATTCGGGCTTCTTTCAGACAAAATTGGCAGAAAACCTTTAATCATCGGTGGACTTCTTATCTTTGCATTAGGCAGTGTTATTGCCGCTTTAAGCGACTCTATTTGGGGAATTATTATCGGGCGAGCCTTGCAAGGTACGGGAGCAATCTCTGCTGCTATCATGGCATTAATTTCAGACCTGACTCGTGAGCAGAACAGAACAAAAGCAATGGCATTTATCGGCATTAGCTTTGGCATTACATTCGCTTTTGCCATTGTCGTCGGCCCTATTATCACCCACCAAATCGGTTTAAATGGTCTCTTTGGAGCAATTGCAATCTTGGCTTGCTGCGGGATACTTATCACACTATTTGCTGTACCAAATACACATAAGCATTTATTAAATCGTGAGTCAGGTATCGCACGCGGCAGCTTCAAACGTGTACTTTTCGATCCCCAACTCATCAAACTCAATTTTGGTATTCTCTGCCTGCATACCTTATTGATGTCGAGCTTTGTTGCCCTTCCCCTTATTATGGAAAAAGTAGGTTTTCCGCCACAACAACACTGGAAAGTCTATTTAATTACTACACTTATCTCTTTTGTCGCCGTTTTACCTTTCATTATTTACGCAGAAACAAAACGTCGCATGAAGCAGGTATTTTTGCTGTGTATCGCTATGCTATTCATCGCTGAAGCTGTTTTATGGTTTCAGGGATCGCATCTTTGGGGGATCTTTGCAGGCATTCAAATTTTCTTCCTTGCATTTAATATCATGGAAGCTATCTTGCCTTCACTCATCAGCAAAGAAGCCCCTGCGGGTTACAAAGGCACGGCCATGGGCGTTTACTCGACCAGTCAATTCCTTGGCGTGGCTTTGGGCGGTTTCCTTGGGGGAATACTTTACGAATGGCAAGGTGCATCACTCGTCTTTATGGGAGGCATCGCGCTGACCGCACTCTGGTTTATTATCAGCCTGACCTTACAGCAACCCCCCTATGTCAGCAGCATCAGGCTCATTTTGCCAGAACAACTCAGCAACCCTGGGGTTTTGGAGAAAAAGATATTGGCGCAAGCGGGTGTAAAAGAGATTGTCATAGCACCAGAAGAACACAGTGCGTATATCAAAGTCGATACTAAACTAACCAATCGCAACCAGTTAGAACAACTTGTATTATCCCATCAATAGCTGGGGTATTTATAACAAGTACGGTGTTGCCAAACACCGTACTATGATTAATTATTCACGATTAGGATAATGACGGAAACTAATCGCGGAAATTAGTAAACTGGAAAGGCTGCCCCAATTCTGCACCACGAACCAATGCCATGACACTTTGCAAATCATCGCGAGCCTTACCTGTTACCCGCACTTGCTCACCCTGAATTTGGGCCTGTACCTTCAACTTACTGTCTTTAATTAGCTTCACAATCTTTTTCGCTAACGGCGTATCAATACCTTGCAGTAAGGTCGCTTCTACACTGTACGTTTTGCCGCTATGAACCATATTTTCAGGAATATTGATGACAGAACCATCAATTCCGCGTTTAGCAAACTTTTCACGCAGAATATCAACGAGTTGGTTCACCTGAAAATCAGACTCACTGGCAATTTTGATCGATTCATTTTTTTCGTTTAATTCAAAACTCGCGGGGACGTTACGAAAATCCCAACGATTACTTAACTCACGCTGTGCATTTTCCACTGCATTACGCACTTCTTGTATATCAACTTCAGAAACAATATCAAATGATGGCATTACCCGTCACCTCCAGCTAATCAATAAATCGGCATGATAACCGCTTTCCATTATTGGCAAAAGCTCTATACTCGGGAAGCTCAACAATCTTTTTGCGATTATCCTATGTTCAGATCAGGAAGAAATATGAAAATAACTGTTCTTGGCTGTGGTGCTATAGGTAAACTTTGGCTTGCCGCCTTATCCCAACAGAACCATAGTGTTCAGGGATGGCTAAGGGTCCCACAGCCTGTTATTTCCGTCCAGATCGAAAACTTTAATGGTCAGGCTTTTAATCAACAGTTTCCTGCCAATGACGAGAAACACCTTGCTGAAAGCAAACTACTTCTCGTTTGTTTAAAAGCGTGGCAAGTCTCTGACGCAGTCAATCACCTTGCTGACAAACTGTCTCCCCATTGCCCAATCCTGTTATTGCATAATGGTATGGGAACCCAGGAAGAATTTGCACCTCTGCCCAACCCCATTTTACTTGGCGTAACAACACATGGAGCCTATCGAAAAAATAACATCGTGTACTATAAGTCACATGGGATGACTCATATTGGTGCCATCACAGCCAATACCACCAAACTTAGCGCTCTGGCCGATATTTTACACTGCGCCTTGCCCGATGTAGCATGGCACAATGAAATACAGGCTATCAGTTGGATGAAACTTGCCGTCAACTGTGTCATTAATCCTCTCACCGTCATCTATGACTGTAAAAATGGTGACTTGCAGCATCACCGGGCACAAATACAGGCATTATGTGACGAAATTTATCAGGTTATGAAACATGACAATATTCATACCACCAAACAAACCCTGATCGATTACGTCATGAACGTGATCGAGCAAACCGCTGAGAATTATTCATCCATGCTGCAAGATATACGGGCACAGCGACATACAGAAATAGACTACATCACCGGTTATTTAATACGTCGAGCCCATACTCACGGTTTGTCTGTCACCGAAAATACCACTGTTTATCATTATATTAAGCGCAAAGAGGAAGAATATGAGCACCTCAGCCCTTATTTGTCTCGCTCACGGCAGCGAAGAGATCGAAGCTGTTACGACGATTGATTTACTCGTTCGGGCGGGAATTCCTGTTACCGTAGCCAGTGCAGAAACTGATTGAATTGTTGAAAGAAAAAGCTGCAGAAGTTGCTGCGCAACTCGTTTTACCTCCCGGCATTAATCATTACCAAAACATCCAATAATCAGCTCGCCCTATAAAGGGGAAGAAGATACGACATAGGCTGCTTATCGGATCGATTCCGTAAGCAGCCTTGTGCCTTAAGGGCAAATTAAGGTCGATACACCTTAACATTGCCGAAGCCTTGTTCACGCAGATAAAGTGCCTGTAAACGGCTCATCACACCACGCTCACAATACAGCAGATAAGTTTTTTCTTTCGGCAAATCACCAAACTGGGTGCCCAGTTTATAGAAAGGCAATGACTGAATTTCAATACCTTCTATATTTAACGGACGATTATCCTGTTCATCGGGAGAACGGATATCCAATAACACATCATTAGGGGAAAGTGCAGATACCATTTCCACTTCCACCACTTGCTCACTGGATTGCTCTGCAATCTGGCGGATATCCAGATTCTGGGCTTCACTCACCACGCGTTCTAAGATGTCAAAGTCAAAATTGTTTTCTTCTGCTTCAATTTTGGCTTTAACGGCTTTCACTGTCGGGCTTTTCGAGATAACCCCACAAAATTCCGGCATCGTACGGGCAAAATCTTCGGTGCCAATCTCACGAGCCAGCTTAATAATGTGCTCTTTATCATGGGAAATCAGGGGGCGGAGGATCAACGTATCTGAAACATTGTCAATCAATCTTAAATTCGTCAAAGTCTGGCTGGATACCTGCCCCAGGGCTTCACCGGTTACAATTGCCTGCACACCGTAGCGTTCTGCAACTTTGGAAGCCGCTCTGACCATCATTCTTTTCAGCACAACCCCCATCTGTCCGTCATCAACTTTTTCCAGAATTTCAGCCACGACAGGTTCAAAATTCACAGCAACGAAACGGACCTTATGTGAGCTGCCAAACCGGTTCCACAAATAATGGGCAACCTGCTTTACGCCAATTTCATGGGCTGCGCCACCAAGATTAAAGAAACAGTAATGCACACGGCAGCCACGACGCATCAACATATAGCTGGAAACGCCGGAATCAAATCCACCGGAAATCAATGACAGTACATCTTCCTGCGTACCGATAGGAAATCCACCAATCCCTTCATGACGGGCTTTCACCAGAATCAGCTTATCCTGATCAATTTCCAGATTCACGGTGACATCAGGCTTGGTCAGTTTCACCTTGGCTGATTCAATATGCTGGTTCAAGCCGCCACCAACATAGCGCTCAACTTCATTGGAAGTAAAACTGTGTTTACCACGGCGCTTTACGCGAACACAAAATGTTTTACCATTCAGTAAATGCCCGTAAGTTTCGTAGGTTTGTTCAAAGATATGATGCAGATCACGAAAATCCCGCTCTTCTACTTGCAGGATATGGTGAATGCCTGGAATGCGTGTCAGTGCGTCACAAATTTCCGCACCGAGGTTATCATCCTTAACCCGAACTTCGATATTATCCCAATGGCGAACCACAGCAATGCCTTCTCCGAAGGTTTTCAGCACATTGCGGATATTGCTGGCAAGAATTTTAATAAAGCGCAACCGGACAGTCTGGCTCTTAATTGTAATTTCTGGGAATAATTTAATGATAAACTTCATAGTAAGATATAGTAGTCATTCAATGTTGAACTATCATCAACAATAGCAATGATTGTTCTTAAGTGTTCAGTTGGATAGGGCGCAGAGTATAACACCATCTGGCTTATCACCTGTAAAAAATCGACTGCAAAAACCGACTATAAAAAAATAGTGGTAACACATGATTTATTTTTCTTGGTGTAGTAGGGTACTCTGCAATTCTGTAACGAACTTGCTTTGCTAATTCGTTAAATAACCATATGTTAAGTCATTATGTCTAAAGCAAATCAAACATCAACAACCGAACACATGCCAACATTCGAGACCTCTCTTAAAGAGCTGGAGGACATTGTTATTCGGCTGGAATCCGGGGAACTCCCATTAGAAGATGCGTTGAATGAATTTGAACGTGGTATTCAACTTGCAAGACAAGGACAGAAAACGCTTCAACAGGCAGAACAACGAGTGCAAATTTTACTGAACCATGATGCACAGTCGCCTCTTGATGAATTTTCGTCCGATGCTGAGTAAATTTATGTCTGAACAATATAATGTTCCTTTTGAAGAAAGACTGCGCACTTGTCAGCAACATATTAATGACAAACTGATGGCAATATTTTCTTCATTGCCCTTTTTAAACAGCCCATTAGGTACAGCAATGCAATATGGTGCAGTACTGGGTGGAAAACGGCTACGGCCATTTTTAATTTACAGCGTGGGAGAAATGTTTGGTCTCCCTAAAAAGAGTCTGGATGCCGCCGCCCTCTCGATAGAGTGCATTCATGCCTATTCATTGATCCATGATGATTTACCCGCAATGGATAACGACGATTTACGCCGTGGGCAACCTACCTGTCATCTCAAATTTGGTGAAAGTCAGGCGATTTTAGCGGGTGATGCATTACAATCACTGGCCTTTGAAATTCTGGCAAAACAGGATATGCCCAGTGTGTCCCTATCCGATCGCCTTGCGATGATCGCTGAACTGGCAAGTGCCAGTGGCTTTGCCGGCATGTGTGGTGGGCAGTCGCTGGATTTGGCGGCAGAAGGTAAACAGATCGATCTTGCTTCACTGGAACAGATCCACCAACATAAAACCGGTGCATTAATACGTTCAGCCGTCCGATTAGGCGCTTATAGTGCAGGACAACGTGGCCGTGAAGTGCTGCCGTTACTGGAGCTATATGCCCAAGCCATCGGCCTGGCATTTCAGGTACATGACGATATTTTGGATGTCATTGGCAATACTGAAATTATTGGCAAGCGTCAGGGCAACGATCAGCAACTCGGCAAAAATACTTACCCTGTATTATTGGGTTTAGCACAAGCCCAACAAAAAGCCAGAGATCTGTATGAAGAAGCGCTCGACGCCCTTACAGAACTGGAAAAACGGTCATATGACACCGCAACCTTAAAGCAACTGGCTGGTTTTATCATTGAGAGAAACAGCTAAAGAAACCGGTAAAGCGTCTTACGGGGTGAACCTGGACATTACACACGGATAATAACAGGGTTCTTACTATTTAACTTTTACGGATATAGCATTTTACACAGGCATAGCATGAGCATTGATATAGCGAAATATCCAACATTGGCATTGGCTGAGACTCCAGAAGAGCTTCGCCTGCTACCCAAAGAAACCTTGCCAAAGTTATGCGATGAACTGCGTCAATTTTTGCTGAACAGTGTCAGTCGCTCCAGTGGTCACTTTGCTTCCGGCCTTGGCGCTATCGAATTAACCGTCGCACTCCACTATGTTTATAAAACCCCCTTTGACAATTTAGTCTGGGATGTTGGTCACCAAGCCTACCCGCACAAAATTTTGACTGGACGCCGTGATCGCATTGATACCATTCGGCAAAAAAATGGCCTTCATCCCTTCCCGTGGCGGGAAGAAAGCGAATATGACACCTTGTGTGTCGGTCACTCATCCACCTCAATCAGCGCTGGCTTAGGTATGGCGACGGCTGCTAAACACGAGGGCAAAGGCCGCAAGACAGTATGTGTTATTGGGGATGGTGCCATTACGGCGGGCATGGCTTTCGAAGCGATGAACCATGCTGGCGATATCGATCCCGACATGCTGGTTATTCTCAATGACAATGAAATGTCTATCTCTGAAAACGTGGGAGCATTGAATAACCATCTGGCACAGATTCTGTCAGGCAAACTGTATACCACCCTGCGTGAAAGTGGCAAAAAAGTGTTTTCCAACCTGCCTCCAATCAAAGAGTTATTGAAAAAAACGGAAGAACATCTGAAAGGCATGGTGGTTCCCGGAACGCTGTTTGAAGAACTTGGGTTCAACTATATCGGGCCGGTTGATGGTCATGACGTACTGGCGCTAACCCAGACTTTGAAAAACATGCGCGAACTGAAAGGGCCACAATTCCTGCATATCATGACAAAAAAAGGTCGTGGTTATGCCCCAGCGGAAAAAGATCCTATCAGTTGGCATGCCGTCCCCAAATTCGATCCCTCAACGGGTTCTTTGCCCAAAAGCGCAGAGACTCGCCCGACATTTTCCAAGATCTTCGGTGACTGGCTGTGTGAACAAGCCGCTCATGATAAAAAACTGATGGCGATCACCCCAGCCATGCGCGAAGGTTCCGGTATGGTGCGCTTCTCCCGCGAATATCCTGAACAATATTTTGATGTCGCAATTGCCGAGCAGCATTCTGTCACCTTTGCTGCGGGTCTGGCTATCGGCGGCTACAAGCCTATCGTCGCCATTTATTCCACCTTCCTGCAACGCGCTTATGATCAGGTGATCCACGACGTCGCCATCCAAAACCTGCCTGTCTTATTTGCCATCGACCGTGGCGGCATTGTCGGTGCAGATGGTCAAACCCATCAAGGGGCTTTTGATCTTTCTTTCCTGCGCTGTATCCCGAATATGGTGATTATGGCTCCCAGCGATGAAAACGAATGCCGCCAGATGCTGCATACCGGATATCATTATCAAGCAGGTCCTGCTGCTGTTCGTTATCCTCGCGGTACAGGGACAGGCGCTGAACTCCAACCGCTGGAAACATTGCCAATCGGCAAGGGCGTAATCCGCCGTCAGGGAGAGCGCATTGCGATCCTTAACTTTGGCACATTATTAACCTATGCGCTGCAAGCGGCTGACGCCCTGAATGCAACCGTTGTGGATATGCGTTTTGTCAAACCGCTGGACAAAGATCTGGTGCTGGAAATGACAGCCAGCCACGAACTGCTGGTAACCTTGGAAGAAAACGCCATCATGGGTGGTGCAGGCAGTGGGATTAACGAATTGCTGATGCAAGAAAAGGTGTCAGTTCCCGTATTGAATCTGGGTTTACCCGATGACTTTATCCCGCAAGGAACACAACAAGAGCTGCACACTGACTTAGGGCTAGATGCGGCAGGTATTCAAAATAAGATCGAGAAATATCTGGCTAAATAACCTCTAATTATGGATGGGGGTTTAATAAAAACCCCATCCATTTTGCTGCCTATTTTGGGTCACGTATGCGAAATATTAATTTGTCTTAAATATAATATTTCCTTTCGATAAAAGTCCCGATGACTTTGTCATGCATTTCCGGTGACTTAGAATAACCCAATGTTTTACGGTTCAGACGAGGCTCCCAAGCATACCATAACCAACGCTGTTGCTCGGTATTTCACCTCTACCGTTGTCATCTTATTTCCTGAAAAAGTGAGGGGGATACATGAGAAACAACAAATTGAATGCGTGACCTTCTCATCCAATAAACGCTTTTTCATCCAAGAAGTGATCTACATTCCACTTTTACAATCCATTGCGAATTTTATTTGCTTATTTGTTAATCGAAGTTTATTTATTGTTCAACAACGCGCAAACAATGCATTAACAATAAACACAACCTAAACCCACAATAAAACAACAATACATTTATTCACGGGGAAATAAAATATGCAGCAAGCCATCAACTTTTGGCCCCTAATCGGGATCGCCATCATCATCATCGGTTTTGTCATCAGATTTAATCCGGTTCTGGTCGTCACCATTGCTGGACTTGTCACGGGATTGGCTGCTCACATGCCGATAGCTGATATTTTGGAGAAGCTAGGTTCTGGGTTTGTTAATACCCTAAATTTGACACTGACCATCCTGCTTCCTTTAGTCATCATTGGCCTATTGGAAAGACACGGTTTAAAAGAACGGGCCCAGAAATCCATTGCTCATATCAAAATGGCGACAACCGGGCGTCTATTGATTGTCTATCTGTTTATACGGGAAATCTCCGCCGCATTAGGTTTAACCAGTTTAGGCGGGCATCCGCAAATGGTTCGTCCCCTGTTAGCGCCTATGGCAGAAGGGGCGGCTGAAAATCAATATGGAGAATTGCCGGATTCAGTTCGTCATCGCATTCGCGCGATGTCTGCAGCAACGGATAATACCGGTCTGTTCTTTGGGGAGGATATTTTTGTCGCCTTCGGGGCCATTATCTTTATGCACAACTTCATGCTGGAATCAGGGGGCATTCACACCGAACCGTTACATATCGCCCTTTGGGGGATCCCTACCGCCATTTGTGCTTTTCTCATCCATTCAGTTCGGTTATATCGCCTTGATTACCGTATTGCCAACGAATTGAATGCCTTGAATCACACCAAATTGCACAACCAGGAGGAGAAATAATGTTTCAATTACAGTATCTCTACGTGCTGGCTGGAGTGCTCTTGCTGGCTGTCGCTATCATGTCATGGCGGGATATTGCTAACCCTCGCCGTTTAACGACCGGTCTATTCTGGGCACTTTACGGTTTGATCTTCATGATGGGGAAATGGAGTCATCATATAATAGCTATCTGGATTAGCGATGAAGCCCATGCTCAAAGAATTGCCCATATTAGTATCGGTGTGCTGGTCGTTCTTATGGCACTATTGGCAGGGTTTGGTGGAGTTCAGCTGGGAAATTATCATCAACGCACCCCAGAACAACGGCGGGAAGGCGCTGAGCGTCTTGGCAATCAACTATTTTTTCCCGTCTTGCTGATCCCCGTTGTCACAATGATTGGCGTATTGATGTTTAACCACATTCCAGGCTTACAACAAGCCGTCTTTGGTGAGGGAAATCATGCAACTCTGGTGACTCTCTTTTCAATTACTCTCGGCTGTCTGATAGGATTAATTATGGCATTACGCATAAGCCGTGATGTCATAACACAGCCAATACAGGAGACTCGCCGCCTGCTGGACTCCATTGGTTGCGTATTCATCCTGCCACAACTTCTGGCTACGCTCGGATTGCTGTTTACGACTGCCGGTATCGGCACGGTGATTGCCCACCTGACCGAAAGTTATATCGCTGTCGATAATCGCTTTATCGCCGTGGCAGCTTACGTATTGGGTATGGCTCTGCTGACCATGGTTATGGGTAATGCTTTCGCGGCTTTTCCCATCGTGACTGCCGGTATTGGCATTCCCATTTTGGTCTTACAGCACGGTTGCAATCCTGCCGTTATGGCTGCCATTGGTATGTTCTCCGGCTATTGCGGTACGTTGATGACCCCCATGGCGGCAAATTTTAATCTCGTCCCTGCTGCCCTGTTAGAGTTGCCTGACCGCAATGCGGTCATCAAGGCACAAATCCCCACAGGATGTGTCTTATTACTTACCAATGTATTCCTGCTCTATTTTCTACTCTTCTTATAAAACAACAACAAGGAACCGTCATGAAAGCTATCGCCACAAAAACCATTCTCGTCACTGCTTTTGAGCCTTTCTCTGGTGAAACCGTCAATCCATCATGGGAAGCTGTTAGGCTATTGCAGGGATGTCAAATCGCGGGTGCAAATATTGAAGTTCGCCAACTGCCTTGCGTTTTCGATACTTCTCTGGAACAGCTTTATGCGGCAATTGAACACGTTAAACCAGAAGTAGTGATTTCAGTCGGGGAAGCTGGAAACAGATCAAATATCAGCGTAGAACGTGTCGCAATCAATGTTAACGATGCCCGTATTCCTGATAATGCAGGCCAACAACCCATTGATACCCCTGTCATTGTCGACAGTCCTACAGCTTATTTTTCTACCCTACCCATCAAGGCGATAGTCAATGAATTAAATAATGCAGGAATTCCTGCAACAGTATCCCAAACTGCGGGAACCTTCGTTTGTAATCATGTTATGTACGGTTTGCTGCATTATTTAAACCAACGTACTCCTGTGCGTGGTGGTTTTATCCATGTTCCTTATTTACCTGAGCAGGCAATAAAGCATTCTGATGCGCCAAGTATGGCTGTAGAGATGATGACAACAGCCTTGAAAATCGCTATTGAGTCAACATTGAAGCATGAAAAAGACATTACCATCTCTGGCGGAACAACAAGCTGAAAAAACATCCTGAAAAATAGCCACCTGAATTCCAGTGGCTATTTAACTTAGAAAGGTAACAGTTGGTAGAAATTCAGTAACCAGATGACTATAACCGCAAAGATTGCCGCGATAATGTCATCCAGCATGATGCCAATACCCCCTTTCACATAACGGTCAAACCAACGAATCGGCCACGGTTTCCACATATCAAAAATGCGGAATACCACAAAGCCAACCAAAACCCATTGCCAATTGAGCACAGGGATCGCCATCAGGGTGATCCACATTCCGATGAATTCATCCCAAACGACACAACCGGGATCTTCCACCTTCATGGCATCAGCCGCTTTCTGACAAATCACACAACCAATAACAGTGCCCAACACAATAACCAACCAAATTCCCCATGCCGGTAGCTGCGCCAGCAGCAACCAGAAAGGGATCGCCGCAACTGAACCCATAGTGCCCGGGATAATCGGCGATAAGCCACTACCGAATCCCGTAGCCAATAAGTGCCACGGATTACTCATTTTTAAGTGGCGTTTTGCGTCATCCATGCGTTCCCTCCGTTTGATCGTTTTCTTCCTTGTGTGCAGCTGGACAAGGTACTATCAGTTTTTTATCCGTTTTAAAGTGGTCAAAGCCGTTCAGATCCAACTCAATTTCTTCGTTATTGTTAAAATAGCGGATACCTTCTGATTCTGGCCTGATTTGCCCAATACAACAGAAACTTGCCCCCGAGTGGGCCAATGCCATATTTAACGCACCACGGTTAAGCTCAGGTACAGTGAAGCACAACTCATAATCTTCCCCACCACTCAGTGCCCATTTCAACGCCTGTTCCGCAGGAACATATTGCTGCGTCGCTTCTGAATAAGGCAGCGCCTCCAGATTAATACGCGCACCACATTGGCTAGCTGTCAGAATATGGTTGAGATCAGAAATCAGTCCATCGGACAGATCAATTGCGGCAGAAGCAAGATCACGCAGTGCCTGCCCTTGTAAAACACGTGGTTGTGGACGGAGATGGCGCTTAACCAACCAATTGTGGATCGCAGGATCTTCCACGGTCAGATGCTCTTGCAACAAGGCAAGCCCTGCGGCACTGTCACCCAGTGTTCCGGTGACATAAATCCAATCACCGTTCTTCGCACCAGCACGACGCAACGCCCTGCCAACCGGCACCAATCCATGTACGGTTAACGTCAAACTCATGGGACCTTTTGTCGTATCCCCACCAATCAACTGCATACCGTAATAGCTCAATTGTTCAAACAGGCTATCACTAAATCGTTTTAACCAATCCTCATTGACGTCAGGCAACGTTAACGCCAACGATGCCCAAGCAGGATCTGCCCCAACGGCAGCCAAATCACTGATGTTGACAGCCAGTGCCTTATAAGCCAAATCTTCCGGTGAAATATCAGGAAGGAAATGGACACCTGCGACCAACGTATCCGTTGTTACCGCTAATTCCTGCTTATCTGCGACAGTCATCAGTGCACAATCATCACCAATCCCTAGGCTTACATCACGTCGGCGGCTGAGAGGGCGATTGAAATAACGTGCAATGAGGTCAAATTCACCACATGCCATAATAGAATTCCAAAAGTGACCAACGATGAGTACATGAGGCCGGAAATCCGGCCTCATGTGTAAAATCATCGAGTTATAATGGGGAACTCCTGGCAAGCAATCACTTTTTCTTACGTGCTGCTGGGCCAGCTTTATCCAAAACCCCATTCACGAATTTATGACTATCTTCAGCACCAAATGTTTTTGCCAGTTCAATGCCTTCATTAATAACCACTTTGTAGGGAACATCATCACGAAAGCTTAGTTCAAACATCGCAACGCGCAAGATGGCTTTTTCTACCTGACCTAACTCTTCGAGCTGGCGGGAAAGATAAGGCGCCATCAAGGCATCCAATTTTGTAGCATTGACTGCTACCCCGGACAGCAATTCACGAAAATAGGTGACATCAACACCGGTTACATCCTGCTCTGACAAAAACTGCAATTCAACATCAGCAATGCTGTTTTTGGATAATTGCCACGAATAAATTGCCTGAACAGCACATTCACGAGCACGACGACGAGCAGCAGGTTTCACAAAATTCCCCTTAATTAAAACTAAAAAATTCAGCCTTTAATGGCTTTGATTACATTGATCATTTCCAACGCGGTCAAGGCGGCTTCCGCCCCTTTATTGCCCGCTTTAGTCCCGGCGCGTTCAATCGCCTGTTCAATATTTTCTGTTGTCAGAACACCTAATGTGACAGGAATGTTGCTGGACATTGCCACGCTGGACAGACCTGAACTACATTCGCCGGCAACATATTCGAAATGGGCTGTTCCGCCACGGATAACCGTACCCAAAGCGATAACCGCATCATATTTCTGGGACTCCGCCAGCACCTTGACCGTCAATGGCAGTTCATAAGCACCCGGCACCCATACTACGGTGATATTGTCTGAAGAAACCTGGCCGATGCGTTCCAACGCATCAACGGCCCCTTCCAGCAGGCTGTCATTAATGAAGTTGTTAAAGCGAGCAACTGCAATAGCAATGCGGGCTTCAGGAGCTGCAACAACACCTTTGATTACGTTCATAGCCTTCCTTATACTTTATTCATATCCGCAGGGGCGCGGATCTTATCACATTATTTTTGATTTAGGGCTATCCCAAAATCAAAACACTTAACACGGCCGTAAGCGAAGACGCACATCAGGACCAATCTGTTGAACATCAAACAGAGAAAATTCAGGCGCATCCGATAATTTTTGCAATTCAGGGATATCGAACAAGCCACGGGCACCATTTCCCAATACTTTCGGTGCGATATAAAGGATCAATTCATCCACCAATCCTAGCGATAATAAAGCCCCGGCCAAAACAGGGCCGCATTCTGCCCACACAGAATTTACCTGACGCTTTCCAAGTTGCATCATCAGCAACACTAAATCAGCACCAACACCATGTTCTGGCAATAAAATCTGTTCGGTATTATCAGGCCATTTTTGCTGATCTTGCTTAGTACGTGCTAACCAACATTCCCCGGGTTGCCGGACAACTTGGTGCTGTGGCGTCACACGATTTTGGCTATCTGTAATAATACGGATGGGTTGGCGAAGCCATGCTTGCGGATACACCGCTTGGGTTTCCGCATCCAGTTCATTCCAGCGGACAGTCAGGGAAGGATCATCCGCTAATACCGTTGCGCTGGAACTCAAAATGGCGCTGCACTGCGCCCGTAATTTTTGCACATCCTGACGGGCTTCCGGTGAGGTAATCCACTTGCTTTCCCCTGATGCCAACGCAGTTCGGCCATCCAATGATGCGCCCAGTTTCAATTGCAGGTACGGAAACCCTGTACGCATACGTTTAAGAAACCCCTTATTCAAGGATTCCGCCTGTTCCATCATCAAACCATGTTCAACGGCAATTCCGGCCTGCTGCAATTGATACAAACCACGCCCAGCCACCTGAGGGTTGGGATCTTGCATCGCTACCACAACACGGCTTAAGCCTGCGGCAATTAAAGCATCAGCACAAGGGGGGGTTTTACCGTGATGGCTGCATGGTTCAAGGGTAACGTAAGCTGTCGCGCCTTTCGCTTTTTCACCGGCCATACGCAAGGCATGAACTTCTGCGTGAGGCCCGCCCGCTCGTGCATGAAAACCTTCCCCGATGATCTGCCCATCCTTAACGATAACGCAACCTACATTCGGATTTGGGGATGTTGTAAAACGGCCCTGATACGCCAGCTCCAGCGCTCTGGACATATATATTTCATCAAGTGTCATAGCGTTTAATCAATGTTCTGGTTTTTAGTAAGAGTTACAAAGTTTAATCTTGTAGCCTGGCAATCTCTTCACCGAATTCGCGAATATCTTCAAAGCTGCGATAAACAGAGGCAAAACGGATATAGCCCACTTTATCCAGTTTTTTCAGCGCATCCATGACAAAGTTTCCGATCATTTTGGACGGAATTTCACGCTCTCCTGTTGCCCGCACCTGTGACTTAATGTGACTAATTGCGGTTTCCACATCATCAGAGCTGACAGGGCGCTTTTCCAGTGCTTTCTGCATTCCACGACGCAATTTTTCTTCGTCGAAAGGCTCTCGAATGTCATCACTTTTAATCACTCGCGGCATCACCAGTTCCGCAACTTCAAATGTAGTGAAACGTTCATGACATTCCAGGCACTGACGGCGACGGCGCACTTGTGAGCCATCCCCTACCAGACGGGAATCAATAACTTTAGTATCAACGGCTGCGCAAAATGGGCAATGCATATCGTTTCCTGACAGTTAACCGAAGGGATAACAGTGTACCTTGAAGTGATGACGAAAAACACCCTGTCAGTAAGTACTCACAGGGTGTTTAAGCAATACCCGTGCTCGATCATGCAAATAATTAAGGAAGAATAGAGGGCTGATCTGCCCCTTCTTTCTCAACTTTCTGCTGGATCAAATTCTCACGCTTCATACCCAATTTCAAAGCCAGTGCAGAAGCAACATAGATAGAAGAGATTGTACCGATAGAAACACCGATTAACATGACAAGTGAGAAACCTTTCAGCATTTCACCTCCGAAAATGTACAGCATCATTACAACTAACAAGGTGGTTGCAGAAGTCATAATGGTACGGCTCAAGGTCTGAGTCAGGGAAATGTTAGTGATTTCATACGACGTACCACGGCGTATCTTACGGAAGTTCTCACGGATACGATCTGACACCACGATGCTATCGTTCAATGAGTAGCCGATAACGGACATCAACGATGCAACAATAGTCAGGTCAATTTCGATGTGGAACAACGACAGAATACCCAATGTAATAATCACGTCATGCGCCAGTGCAATAACTGCCCCCAATGCCAGACGCCACTCAAAGCGGAAACCGACATAAATCAGGATACAGATCAGTGCAACCAATAACGCCATCGCTCCGGTTTGTGCCAGTTCGTTCCCGACACTTGGACCGACGAATTCGACACGTTTAACCTTGGCATCTTTATCAATATCCAGGTTAATCACCGAGATAATTTTATTGCCGAGCTCTTGCCCTGCGTTACCTTCCACCGGTGGCATACGTACTATCACATCACGGCTGCTACCAAAATTTTGCAACAGTGGATCAGCAAAACCATTCTGGCTCAGACTCTCACGCATCTTGTCCAGATCCGCAGGTTGACTCAGCTTCACCTCAATGACCGTACCACCGGTAAAATCAAGCCCCCAGTTAAACCCACGAACCCCCATCATAATGATGGAAGCGATCAACAGCAGGAACGAAATCCCAAAGGCAACGTTGTCCCAGCGCATAAAGTCGATAACTTTACGCCCATAGTTTAATTGTTCAACACTATAATCCTGTGCCACAACGTGCTCCTTAAATTGACAACTTATTGATACGCTTACCACCGTACAGCAAGTTCACGATTGCACGTGTTCCCACAATAGCAGTGAACATTGAAGTCGCCACACCAATACTGGTGGTGATCGCGAAGCCCTTGATAGAGCCAGTACCTACTGCATACAAAATAATAGCCGTAATCAGCGTAGTCAGGTTTGCATCGATGATACTGGAGAATGCCCCTTTATAGCCTTCGTGAATTGCCTGCTGCACCGTACGGCCATTGCGCAATTCTTCTTTGATACGTTCGTTGATCAATACGTTCGCATCCACGGCGACGGCAAGCGTCAAGACGATACCCGCAATCCCCGGCATGGTCAGGGTCGCCCCCGGCAGCAGGGACATAATACCCACGATCAGCACCAGGTTAGCCAACAACGCAGAACTCGCAATCAGACCAAATTTGCGGTAGTAAATCACCATAAATATGACAGATGCAATCAGGCCCCATAAACACGCTTCAAGGCCCTGCTCAATATTCTGCAAGCCCAGAGTTGGCCCAATCGTACGCTCTTCCACAATCTGGATTGGTGCAATCAACGCCCCTGCCCGCAGTAATAGTGATAACTGACGAGCTTCGGCCGGATTGCTAATACCGGTAATACGGAAACTGTTACCTAAGCGTGACTGAATCGTGGCAATGTTGATAACTTCTTCTTGCTTAACCAAAACCGCACGTCCATTGGCATCTTTCTTGCCACTGTCCTTATATTCCACAAACAGCGTTGCCATTGGCTTTTGCAGATTATCTTTGGTGAAATTAGACATTGCTGTGCCGCCCGCGCTATCCAGGGAAATATTCACCTGTGGATAACCGTTCTCATCAGTACTGGAGGTCGAATCGGTGATATGGTCGCCCGTCAGGATAACGCGCTTATACAGTACAACCGGGTTACCATCACGAGTGTCTTTCACTTCTGAATCAGCCGGAATGCGGCCATACTGCACGACATTTTGATCAACACTGGTATTGACCAGACGGAATTCCAGAGTTGCAGTTGCCCCCAGGATTTCTTTCGCGCGGGCAGTATCCTGAATACCAGGCAGTTCAACCACAATGCGGTCTGCACCTTGACGTTGAACCAGAGGTTCTGCAACCCCCAATTGGTTGACACGATTACGCAAGATAGTGATGTTCTGCTGTACTGCATAAGAACGAGCTTCACGCAGACGTTCATCACTCATCACCACTTTCAGGGTGCTGTTGGCTTCACTGGAGAACACCAAATCACGGTGACGAGGTTCAAGATAGCTTTCTGCTTTAGAACGTGCATCGTTATCACGGAAACGAACTTCGACGCCATAATTATCCGTTTTGCGGATAGTTGAATAAGGGATGCCTTGATCACGCAGTTCAGAGCGCAGGCCATCAATATTCTGTTCCTGCAATTTACTCAGCGCGGTTTCCATATCCACTTCCATCAAGAAATGGACACCGCCACGCAGGTCAAGACCCAGTTTCATCGGTTCAGCACCGACTGCCCTTAACCAGACAGGTGTTGCAGGCGCGAGGTTCAATGCGACAACATATTGTTCACCTAGTGCAGAAACTAACGCTTCACGCGCACGAAGCTGCACATCAGTGTTATTGAAACGAGCAAGAATTGCGCCATTTTCCAATGCAATGGACTTGCTCTTGATTTGATCTTTTTCTAAAACATTACGGACTTGGTCCAGCGTTTTTTCACTGGCGGCGATGCCTCGCACGCCAGTAATTTGTACAGCCGGATCCTCACCATAAAGGTTGGGAAGTGCATAAAGCAAACCGATGAGGATCGCAGCGATCAGCATCAGATACTTCCACAAAGGATAACGGTTCAACACGGCAGTTCCCTTCGGGAAAATCGGAAAATTAAATAGCCTTCATTGTACCTTTCGGCAAAATGGCAGCAACGAAGTCACGTTTGACAGTTATTTCTGTGGTGTCATTCAAGGCAATAACTACATAGCCGGTATCAGACACTTTAGAGACACGACCCACCAAACCACCAGAAGTCAGCACTTCATCCCCTTTGGAGATGGAATCCATCAGTTTTTTATGTTCTTTGGTGCGTTTTTGTTGTGGACGCAAGATCATGAAATAGAAAATCAAACCGAAAACAACCAGCATGATAATCAGAGAATATGGGCTTCCCTGAGTTTGCGCTGGTGCGCCAGCAGCTGCCGCAGCTTCAGAAATAAAAAAACTCATCAAATTTCCCTCATTGTTATCGAAAATATGACTGTCGAAAACATTGCTATTAAAATCGACAGTGGCTCGATCAAAAACCAGCCCAATATGCTACACATATTGAGACTGATTAGTCACGATAAATTATATATTTAACGGCGGAACGGGTTTACCGATCTGCTGATAAAACGCTTCAACAAACTGTTCCAGTTTGCCTTCTTCAATGGCCTGACGAATTCCAGCCATCAAGCGCTGATAATACCTTAAATTATGTATCGTATTCAGCCTTGCACCAAGAATTTCGTTACAACGATCAAGGTGATGGAGGTATGCCCGGCTATAATTTCGGCAAGTATAGCAGTCACAATGCTCATCCAGGGGAGATGTATCTTCTTTATGTTTGGCATTGCGGATTTTGATAACCCCTTCGGTCACAAACAGGTGACCATTGCGGGCATTACGAGTTGGCATCACACAGTCAAACATATCGATACCACGACGAACGCCTTCAACCAAATCCTCTGGCTTGCCGACGCCCATCAAATAGCGAGGCTTATCCTGTGGGATCTGAGGGCAAACATGTTCCAGAATACGGTGCATATCTTCTTTCGGCTCACCGACGGCCAGTCCCCCTACAGCGTAGCCATCAAAGCCGATTTCCACCAGCCCTTTTATGGAGATATCACGCAAATCTTCGTAAACACTCCCCTGAATAATACCAAACAAGGCATTTTTATTATCCAGCTCATCAAAACGTTGACGACTGCGGGCAGCCCAGCGCAATGACATTTCCATGGAACGCTTCGCATAATCCCAATCAGCAGGATAAGGCGTACATTCATCAAAAATCATGACAATGTCAGAACCCAAGTCATATTGGATTTCCATGGATTTTTCTGGGCTGAGGAACACAGGCGTTCCATTAATTGGGTTACGGAAGTGAACGCCTTCTTCCTTGATTTTACGCATGGCACCGAGGCTGAAAACCTGAAAACCGCCAGAGTCAGTCAGAATGGGACCTTGCCACTGCATAAAATCATGCAGGTCACCATGCAATTTCATGATTTCCTGTCCCGGACGCAACCAAAGGTGGAAAGTATTCCCCAACAGGATTTGCGCTCCTGTTTCTTTCACCTCTTCTGGTGTCATACCTTTTACCGTGCCATAAGTTCCCACTGGCATAAATGCCGGTGTTTCCACAACGCCACGATCAAAAATCAAACGACCACGACGGGCATTTCCATCCGTCTTTTGTAACTCAAATTTCACTTAACCTCCAGACATCAGAAAAACAGTCTGATGCTATGTTTAGATATCATTCAAATCAGCGGGGCTGAAATGAAGAATATTTTGATTTTAAACTCTTTTATTACAAAACATTTAATTGATTTCAGCACCGTTTCTTCTGGTACTCACTCTTTTAATACCCGTTCTTTTGCCGCCATTTTATTGCGATTAATAAACATTGCATCACCATAACTGAAAAAGCGATATTCTTTTGCTACCGCTTCTTTGTAGGCATTCATGGTATTCTTATAACCGGCGAACGCAGAAACCAGCATGATAAGGGTGGATTCTGGCAGATGGAAATTGGTGATCAGGGCATCGACAACCTGATATTCAAATCCAGGATAGATAAAAATTTGGGTATCATCAAAAAATGGCGCGATAATCCCATCCTGACAAGCTCTTGCGGCACTTTCCAGCGAACGGACCGATGTTGTCCCTACAGCAATAACCCGATTACCACGCGCTTTACATGCCAGAACTGCATCCACGACATCCTGTGGTACTTCCGCATATTCGGCATGCATCACATGATCTTCAATGGTTTCCACTCGCACAGGCTGAAAAGTACCGGCACCAACGTGCAAGGTGACAAAGGCCATCTCAATGCCTTTTGCACGCAAGGCAGCCAAAAGGGGTTCATCAAAATGCAATCCGGCAGTTGGTGCCGCCACCGCGCCTGGGCGTTCACTATAGACTGTCTGGTACAACTCACGATCCGCATCTTCATCAGGACGAGCGATATAAGGCGGCAGAGGCATATGACCAATTTGATCCAAAATGGTCAATACATCACGCTCATCATCAAAACGGATTTCAAACAAAGTATCATGACGCGCCAGCATCGTTGCCTTAATGCTCTGCGCTTCACCAAGGATAAGTTCAGCACCTTCTTTCGGTGCTTTGGAAGCACGAACGTGAGCAAGCACTCGCTTACTATCCAGCATCCTTTCGACTAAAACTTCCAACTTTCCCCCCGTCGCTTTGCGGCCAAACAGGCGCGCAGGGATAACGCGGGTGTTATTGAAAACCAATAAATCTCCGGCTTCCAGCTTCTCCAGCACATCAGTAAAAACACCGTGTGCCAGCTTGCCTGTTTCACCATCAAGGGAAAGCAGGCGGCAGGCACTTCGCTGTGGCTGGGGATAGTGAGCAATCAGCTCTTCTGGCAGTTCAAATGTAAAATCAGCGACACGCATTTTATCTGTATCATTCAAAAAAACAGGCGGACTAGTCTAGTGCTGCAAGCGCAAGGGTGCAACAAAGAAGCACCTGGTTTAACTATTTACGGTATACTCTCGCTATGAATTTTCTCGCACACCTTCATTTAGCTGCATTAGCGGAAAGTTCCTTACTGGGGAATTTGATGGCAGATTTCGTCCGTGGCTCTCCAGAAGGCGCATTCTGTTCTGATATTGTAGCCGGTATCCGTATGCACCGTCGGGTAGACAGTCTGACGGACAAGCATCCACTTGTCCTGGAAGCTCGCAAATTATTTCGCCCCGAATATCGGCGCGTTGCCCCCATTACCCTTGATATCATCTGGGATCACTTTCTTTCTCGACATTGGGACAAATTTGAAAAAAATTACTCCTTGCCCGAATTTGTCAATCTTGCCCGCAACAATATAGAACCTCATCTCACGTCAACCCCTGAAAAATTTCGGGAATTGAATAACTACCTCTGGTCACAAAACTTATTCATCCGTTATGCCGATATGTCATGCATCGCCAATGTCTTACAGAGCATGGCACGCAGGCGCCCAAAATTATTCGCATTGGCAGGATCGTATCAGGATATTGAAAATCATTACTTTGATTTTGAAACACTATTTTGCCAGTTCTATCCAGAAATGATGTCACTAGCAACAAATAAGCATCTGTTTGAGTAGCCACTATCTTGAACTTTTCACAAATAGTTTTATCTTATGTAGTCTAAAAGGAATTAAAAACAGTTTATTGATAGATAAAACCTATTATAACGATTGGTATTTTATTCTTTATTGCTATAACCTAATTCCTTATGCTGTAACCCGTTTTTACATAACACCTTTTAAAATCACAGGAGTCAATTATGGTTTTAGTCACCCGCCAAGCCCCTGACTTTACAGCTGCCGCAGTTCTCGGCAACGGTGAAATTGTTAATAACTTCAATCTGAAAAAACACCTGAATGGCCGTGCTGCTGTTATTTTCTTCTGGCCAATGGATTTTACTTTCGTTTGTCCTTCTGAGCTGATTGCTTTCGATCATCGCTATGAAGAATTCCAGAAACGTGGTGTTGAAGTTGTTGGTGTATCCTTCGACTCTGAATTCGTTCACAACGCATGGCGTAAAACTTCAATCAACGAAGGTGGCATCGGCGAAGTCAAATATCCAATGGTAGCTGACATCAAACGTGACATCATGAAAGCTTACGGCATTGAGCACCCAGAAGCCGGCGTTGCTCTGCGGGGTTCTTTCTTGATTGACAAAAATGGTGTTGTTCGCCATCAAGTCGTTAACGATCTGCCACTGGGTCGTAACATCGATGAAATGCTGCGTATGGTTGACGCTCTGCAATTCCATGAAGAGCACGGCGAAGTTTGCCCTGCACAATGGGAGAAAGGCCAGGAAGGTATGGGCGCTTCACCGGAAGGCGTAGCAAAATACCTGACCAAAAACGCGGGCAAGCTGTAATATCCCACCAAGCGTTCATCATACTGTGTTATGAAACGCGCCAAACCAGCCGCTCAGTCGGCTGGTTTTTCTAATCTGAAATTTCTTTTTTCACTGACTTCCGCGCGAAAAATCATCTTTTAAAAAACCTGAGCTTTAGATAAGGTGAGTTACGAAGTCGTAACAAAAGCAATATAAACGCCCAAATGACTTAACAGTGGCTAATAACAAGAAGCTTATCCTCAGGAGATCAACACATGTTCAAGGCATGGAAAATAACACTTATCACTATATCCCTATTTATTTCCACCCCACTTTATGCTGCTACTGAGCCTGCTGTTGAAGCTAAACAAGGCATGGTTGTCAGCTCACAACGCCTTGCTTCACAAGCTGGCATAGATATTCTAAAAATGGGCGGGAACGCCATTGATGCGGCGGTTGCCGTTGGATATGCCGAGGCAGTGGTTAATCCCTGCTGTGGCAATATTGGTGGTGGTGGATTTATGACCATCCATCTTGCCAATGGAAAAGATACTTTCATTAATTTCCGTGAAACAGCCCCTGCCGCAGCCAGCGCTGATATGTATCAGGATAAAGATGGAAACGTTATCAAAAGTGCCAGCCTGTATGGTTATAAATCAATTGCTGTACCGGGTACAGTAATGGGATTTGAAGAGGCATTGAAAAAGTATGGCACATTAACTCGTGAACAAGTCATGGCACCCGCCATCAAACTGGCGCGCGAAGGCTATATTCTGACCCGTGGCGATACCAATATTCTGGACACCACAGTTAAGCGTTTTGCTCAAGATCCAGAAGCTGCCCGTATTTTTCTGCGTGAAAATGGTAAGCCATTCGAACCCGGGGACCGGCTCATTCAAACCGATTTAGCCAACACGCTGGAAATGATTGCCAAACACGGGCCTGATGCTTTTTATCACGGCAAAATTCCCCAATTAGTTGCAGAAGCGTCAAAAAAATCAGGCGGAATTATTACCGCAGCGGATTTCGCCAATTATCACATTACAGAAACCGCTCCTGTCACCTGTAGTTACCGAGGCTATAAATTCATCTCTTCTCCGCCGCCCAGCTCTGGTGGTGTTACGTTATGTGAGATATTAAACGTCATTGAAGGCTACGATCTTAAATCCATGGGATTCAACTCTGCTGCTTATATCCACACATTGACAGAAGCCATGCGCCACGCCTATATGGATAGAAATACCTATCTGGGCGATCCAGTCTTTATCAATAATCCGCTTGATCGACTGTTGAGTAAAAGCTATGCCGAATCAATCAGAAAAGAAATTCAACCCAATAAAGCCACCCCATCAGTGAATGTTCAGCCGGATATGGGTCCCCATGAAAAACCAGAGACTACCCACTATTCCGTGGTAGATAAAGAAGGGAACGCAGTATCAACCACTTACACCATCAATGGACGTTTTGGTGCTGTCGTGATTGCCCCAGGAACTGGCTTCTTCCTCAACGATGAAATGGACGACTTCACAACTAAAGTCGGTGAGAAAAACCTGTATGGGTTAGTACAAGGTGCAACCAACTCGATCGCCCCCGGTAAGCGCCCACTATCATCAATGAGTCCAACTCTCGTGACCAAAGATAATAAAATCTTCCTGGTCTTGGGTTCTCCGGGAGGCTCACGCATTATCTCCATTACGCTACAAGCTGCCCTGAATATCCTCGAATTCAACATGCCACCACAAGAAGCTGTCGATAGCCCACGGTTCCACCATCAATGGCTACCTGACGAGGTCTATTATGAGCAACGTGGGCTGTCGAAAGATACCCTGAATTTACTGGAAAAAATGGGTTACAAAATGGTGGAACAGACACCGTGGGGAGCAACAGAGTTAATTATGATTGGATTGCCGGGTGCTGCCGGCGTTGCCCCGGAATCATCAGGTAACGATTCAGCCGTATCAGGTATTGTCCATGAAGGTTACATCTACGGTGCTAACGATGCACGGCGACCTGCCGGTGCCGCTATTGGTTATTAATTCAGCATAAATCAACGAAAAAGGTGGGCTGATTTCAACAGCGCACCTTTACCATCTTATAACATCACTTATCCATGTTTATCATGAATAGACTTCATTCCTACTTCTCTTCAGGCTGCACTTCATACTTTGGGAGCTTTACGCCGCCTACAATGCGGTCATAGATAGCGCACACAACCATCGTCAGTAAAGTAGGCAGTAACCAAGCCAAACCTTGATCCGATAATGGCAGATGCTTCGCCCACTCAGGCAGTAAATGAGTGAGGTACTCAGAAACTTTTATGGCATCCAAAACCCCAAACAGCAAACTGACAGACATGGCAGGAGCCAAAATACGGGTGCAGTTATGCCACCAACGGGTTGTAAAGCTCAGTAATATCAGCACGATACAGGGAGGATAAATGGCCGTCAGTACGGGAAGTGAGAACTTAATCAAGTGACTTAAGCCCATGTTAGAAACCAACATGGAGAATGTGCCTAAAATCAGTACCAGAGTACGGTAGGATAATGGCAAATAACGGCTGAAAAATTCAGAACAAGCACACGTCAAGCCAACAGCAGTCACCATACAAGCAACGAAAATCAGTACCGCGAGGAAGAAACTGCCGTAGTTACCAAAAATGCTTTGGACATAGGCGTGCAAAATCGCAGCCCCATTATCTGCGGTAGGCACTAATGTGCCACTGCCTTCCCCAAGTTTGAACAAAGAGAGGTATACCAGCGTCAAGCCAAGACCGGCAATCACGCCAGCCCACATAGCATAGCGCGTCAACAGGGAAGAAGCCGCAACCCCTCTGGAACGAACAGCGTTAACAATAACAATCCCGAATACCATTGCAGCCAGTGTGTCCATGGTCAAATAGCCATTGACAAAGCCATTTGAGAACGGAGTTTCCCGATAAGTTTCAATAGCAGGAACAGGGCCACCTGCTGGCCACAACACAGCCGCAATTCCTAAAATGGCTAACGCCACGATTTTGATTGGGGCCAATATATGGCCAACACTATCCAGTAGTTTGCCCGGATACAATGAAATCAGCACCACGAGTGCAAAATAGATCACACTATAGATAAATAGAGGAAGATCGCCTGTTCCGGTAAGTGATGCCATACCCACTTCAAAAGAAACCGTTGCAGTCCTGGGGGTTGCAAACAGGGGGCCGACAGCTAAATAGCAAACAGTTGCCAGAATCAGACCTGCCGTTTTCCCAATCGGTGCACTGAGTGCTTCAATGCCCCCACCCACTTTTGCCAACGCAATGACAGTAATGACCGGCATGCCAACAGCAGTTAGCAAAAAGCCAGTGGCTGAGATCCAAACATTCTCTCCTGCCTGCAAGCCAACCATAGGCGGAAAAATAATATTTCCCGCACCAACAAACAAGGCAAAGGTCATAAAACCTAATGCCCAAATATCCTTAGATGATAAACGGTATGCCATAATGATTGCTAATGTATTATTGCCAAAAGAGATGCATTTGCGACAGTTACTATCGCAAGTACTTGAATTTTCACTGGCGAGACCGAATTCTGATTTAACAGTCAGTGATCAACATAATATTCACTGATAATCGCAAGATACAGAATGATAGTAGTAATAACAGCTAGAATCGCCAACAACTGCCCCCAAGTAAAACTTTTATAGCGCTAAAAGGCAAGTGTAAAACCAAAAACCAGAATAATGTACTGAACTGGTTTTTAAAATCAGTTATTATTGTTATCTATCATTGAATACACACTATATGATTTGTTCATTTTCTGCTCGCGCGCATTTTTTGTTCATGCTAACGCATAAATCATTTTGTCGTAAAACGGTTTTTGGCAGAGGCAATAAGCCGAGATGCCAATAAAAAGCTAAACACTGAGCCTTTCCCTAAAGTACTCGCAATATCAAGATGAGTATTATAGTGATGCAATGCATGTTTCACTATCGATAAACCTAACCCATTCCCCCCAGTTTGACGTGAGCGGGCCAGATCGACGCGATAAAAACGTTCTGTCAGACGTGGTAAATGTTCCGCGCTAATTCCACCGCCATTGTCTTCCACTTTGAACTGTGCGCCTTGGGAAACATCTCGCCAGCTCACCTCAATCCTTGTGCCCGGAGGGGTATGTGTAATGGCGTTATAAACAAGGTTGGACATTGCACTGCGTAATTGCTCTTCATTACCAAACACTTTCAGCCTTTCATCAATATCAAACACAATATCGTGCTGCTCATTTCCCAAGGCCAATACTTTTCGTTGCAATACTTCCCGTTGCAATATTTTCAATATGTTGGGAACATCCACGACTTCATTCATGTTCACTTGTGGTCCCCCTTCAATTTTGGAAAGATGCAGCAGTTGTTGCACCAAACCATCCATTCTTCGTATTTGTTCCCGCATTGTACCGATGACTTTCTGGTTTACGTTAGTGTCGAACGCCTGATCCTCCATCATTTCCAGATAACCTTGCAGTACAGTGAGAGGGGTTTTGAGTTCATGACTTACATTGGCAAAAAAATCCCGTCTGGTATTTTCCAACTGTCGTTTTTGGGTGATGTCGCGCGCGACCATCAATAATTGCTTCTCAGAATAAGGCATAATGCGGAACTCTATCATATTGCCATTATTCAATTCGATGGACAGAGGGTGGGAAAAATCATTCGCTGTAATATAACGGCTAAAATCAGGATAGCGAAGCAGGTTGAAAATATGCTGACCGTTATCCTCAGGCCAGCGGAATCCAAGTAAATGCTGAGCCAGACGATTACACCAAAAAATATTGCCCTCCGTGGTCATTATCACAATGGCATCCGGCAATGATTCCGCCCCATTGCGAAAGCGCTTGATGAGTAATGCGAGTTCACGACGTCGTTTGCGATTGCGTTGCTGCAACTGATAAATACCATAAAAGATAGGTTCCCAGCCGCCACGACCGGCGGGCGGTAACATATTGCGATCCAGCCATAACCAATCGGATAATTTCAGTAAATTATAGCCATGCCATATCAGAGCCAAAAATAGTGCAATAACCAGCAACCATGCTAACTGACCGATGAAAAGAGACAAAATGACAGCGGGCAAGCAAAAAAGCACAAGCCCCCATACCAACTTTTTCCAGGATAAACGCTCAAGCACGCGACTTTACTCCGAACAATCAATAGCGGGTAGAAAAGCGATAACCCGTACCACGCACCGTCTGTACCATCCTTGCGTGATCCCCTATCTCCAACGCCCTACGCAAACGGCGAATATGTACATCAACCGTACGATCTTCCACATAAACATTTGTTCCCCACACATAGTTGAGCAGCTGCTCACGACTATAAACACGCTCAGGATGAGTCATAAAAAAGTGGAGAAGTTTGAATTCAGTTGGTCCCATTTCCACATCTTGTCCATGACTGGAAACGCGGTGGGATGACGGATCCAGCGCTAATCCACCCATATCAATAATCTCTTCCGACTCTGTAGGTGAAAGGCGGCGCAAAACAGCCTTAACCCGGGCAATCAATTCCTTGGGTGAAAAAGGCTTTGTTATATAGTCATCGGCACCGACATCTAAGCCATGTACCCTATCTTCTTCTTCCACCCGAGCCGTGACCATAATAATAGGGATCGCCTTAACGTTATTATCCCGTTTCATTTGCCGGATAAGTTGTATTCCCGAACCTCCCGGCAGCATCCAGTCCAATAATACCAAATCAGGATAAGGCTCAGACAAACGTCTTATCGCCGTATCGTAATCTTCCGCTTCAATGGCCTGATAACCGTTTTGTTCCAGAGCAAAACAGACCATTTCACGAATCGGCACTTCATCTTCAACTACCAAAATGCGTTTAACCATGGCTAATTCCGTTAATGTCATTAAGGTCAGTGAGTTCACTACAAAACATTATGAGTCAATTTTATGACACTTTGATGAAACCTCTTACTCCTCAATTAGCAAGAAACAAACTGGCTCTCAAAGAAAATTTTGCAACTTTGTCATATTTCACTGTGGATGCGAAGTAGCTCGAAAATTCAGTAAAGAATGTCGAATTGCACAGGACATCCCTCAAACTGCCATTATAATTAACCCCTGCAACAAGCAAGGAAGTAACGGGCGGGAAAATCATGCGAATTATTCACACATCTGACTGGCATCTTGGCCAATATTTTTTTACTAAAAGCCGCGCTGCTGAACATAAGCATTTTTTGCAGTGGCTGATTGAAAAAATCATTCAATATCAAGTTGATGCACTAATTATTGCCGGCGATATTTTTGATACTGGTTCGCCCCCCAGCTACGCACGTGAACTTTATAACAAATTCATTGTGGCATTACAGCCTACAGGCTGCCAGCTTGTCATTCTTGGTGGAAACCACGATTCTGTTGCCACACTTAACGAATCAAAATCCCTCCTCTCTTACCTGAATACCCTTGTGATTGCCAATGCTGAAACTGAAGATATCACACAGCAGATAAAGCTTCTGAATAACAGAGATGGCAATGCAGGGGCCATTCTCTGTGCCATTCCCTATCTGCGGCCACGGGATATTATGACCAGTCAGGCGGGGCAATCGGGCGTACAAAAGCAACAGGCACTACAGGATGCCATCTCCGGGCATTATCACAAGCTCTACCAACAAGCCTGTGCATTACGAGAACAGCTCGGCCAGCCATTACCGATTATCGCCACGGGTCACCTCACTACGGTGGGCGCTTCCACTACAGATTCCGTTCGAGATATTTACATCGGCACATTAGAGGCCTTCCCCGCACAGTCATTCCCTCCTGCTGACTATATTGCACTAGGGCATATCCACCGCCCGCAAGTCATCGGTAAATCAGCGCATATCCGCTACAGCGGTTCTCCTATTCCACTCAGCTTTGATGAAGTGGGGCAGGAAAAAAGTGTCTGCTTAGTGGACTTTAAATCAGGCAAACTCGATAACATCACACTGTTACCAATCCCACATTATCAGCCTATGCAGCTTATTCGTGGTAATTTGAAACAAATCGAAGAGCAATTACACGTTTTCAAGGAACATCAGGGAGAGCGCCCGGTTTGGCTGGATATTGAAGTTGCAACCCAGGATTATCTGCACGACATCCAAAAACGCATTCAGGCCCTAAGTGAAGGGTTGCCTGTTGAGATTATCCTGCTACGCCGCAGCAAAAGCGCTCGCCAACGGTCACTGTCAGAACAACATAAAGAAACGCTTACCGAGCTAAGTGTAGATGAAGTCTTTGAGCGACGTTTAGCGCTGGCAGAAATCGATGATCTTGCCCAAAAACAACGCCTGACCACTCTATTTAAACAGACGCTGGATGATATTTCTCAGCAATAACCTGAAGAGAACATGCCATGAAAATTCTTAGCTTACGGCTGAAAAATATCAATTCCCTGCAAGGTGAGTGGAAAATTGACTTTACGGCAGAACCCTTTGCCAGCAATGGATTGTTTGCCATTATCGGCCCAACGGGTGCAGGGAAAACATCTTTATTGGATGCCATTTGCCTCGCCCTTTATCATGAAACACCAAGGCTCAACACTATTTCTGCCTCGCAAAATGAACTTATGACCCGTCATACCGCAGAGTGTCTTGCTGAAGTAGAATTTGAAGTCAAAGGCGTCGCTTATCGGGCATTTTGGAGTCAGCGTCGTGCTCGTAACCAGGTAAATGGCAAACTCCAGCCCCCAAAAGGAGAATTAGCCCTCAAAAAAGAGGGAAAAATCCTGTCTGATAAAATTCCAGAGAAAAAAGAAAAAATAGCCGAAATAACTGGGCTGGATTTTAGCCGTTTTACCAAATCCATGCTTTTGTCACAGGGGAATTTTGCCGCATTTTTGAATGCACAGGATAAAGACAGAGCCGATCTACTGGAAGAGCTAACCGGTACAGAAATTTACGGCATGCTGTCCCAGGAAATTTATCAACGCCATAAAGAGGTGCAATCTGAGCTGAATATCCAACAAGCCAAAGCCGCTTCCATTGAGTTACTCACGCCAGAACAACAACAGACATACCAAAACCAACAACAGCAGCTCATTACAGAAGAAACCCAACTCAGCCAACAAATGAAAGCCTTGCAAACAGCTGAACAGTGGCTTTTGCGACAGGATGAGCTACAGCAATCACTGGTCAGCAGTGCTTCACTTTTACAACAAACTGAACAAGACATTCAGGAAGCACAACCTCAATTGCAACAACTTGCTGCTGGCGAACCAGCAGAGAAAATCCGTCCATTATGGGATGCCCAAAACCGAGCCATCCATGAAAAACAGCGGATCATAGAACAACGCACAAAAATAGAGTATGAGCGCCAACAACAACTGGCAATGCTGCAACCTGCCGAACAGCAACTGACACAACTGGAAAAACAGCGGGAAGAACATCAACAGCATCAAAACCAACAAGAAACGCTCATCTCAGCGCAAATTATGCCGCTCGATCATAAAATTGATATCCAATCCAAAGATCTGCTGAAACTTGAGCAAGAGATTGCAGGACAAAACCGTGACCTCACAGACATCTTATCCCAACACCAAGCGACACAGGACCGAACAGCAGCTTTAAATAGCGAACAAAAGGCGTTGGAATCCTATGATGAGCAGCACCCTTATTACCGCAGTTTGGACAGCAAACTGCCTGAATGGAAACAACTATTCACCCGCCAGAAAGAGCGACAAGAAAAAATAGATCAGCTTACCCAAAGCACCCAACAAATTGCCTCAGAGCTTGCCCGCACAACCGATGATTTACATACCTTGAATGCAGAGTTAGCCAAACAACAAGAACAGAGCCAAATACTGCGCAACAGCCTTGCCACTGCGGCAAGCCAACTCACAACTTTGCAGCAAAAGCATCCACTAGAACAATTACAAAAAAATTTAGAAAATTATCAGAAACAATTAGTATCACAAAACCAACTGGAGATCTTACTTCCCCAGATCCAGCAGTTACATACCACGATCTCAGCCGATCAAAACCAATTGATCCAATCTCAAGCATTGGTAAAAGCCTTACCTGATCAGATCGCAATCCTCAATCAACAATTGGCAGATAAGCAGCAACATTATGACGATCTCACCAATCGAATTCGTTTAGAACAACAAATAGTTAGCCTAGAAAAAGAACGGGCACAATTAAAAGCAGGTAAATCTTGCCCGCTGTGTGGTTCAACTCATCATCCTTTAATCAACGAATACCAGAATATTGCCCTACCACATTCAGAAGAGCGTTTGAAAACGCTGCGCCAACAGATTGAGCAATTGCAAGAAAATCGTGCAACCCTACAGCAAAAACAACAGATTCAACAGCAGCACTGCGAGCAATTGCAGCAAAATATTGCACAATACAATATTAAATTAGCAGCATTGGTTAAACAGTGGGAACACCATTGCCAGCAGTTACAAGCTACAGAATTACCGATGAAAGCAGAGACGGTTAATCACTTTATCAGTCAGCGACAATCTACTTATCACCAATACCAAGCTCAACAAGAAGCACTTTCACAGGCAGAGAAAAACTATCAAGCAGCCGAAAAAGCACTTGCTGCCAATCGGGAGCAATACCAGGCTTGTGAAAAGAATATTGAATTGGAAAAATTCAAACAGGATTCAGCCCAAAAACAATTGGCAGAAAAGGCGGAAGAAGTTCAACTAATAGAAGCTCACTACGCAGCGACAGCACAACAGTTAAACACACAATTACAGCCAACACCTTTCACACTCCCTGCCCCCTATGAAACAGAAAACTGGCTGCAACAGCGTGAACAGGAATTAAAAAACTACCACAATTCACGAGAAAAGTGGCAGCAGCTACAAAAAGAGCAAGCAGCCTTGCAAAGCAAACTGGGTGAACTAGACAAACAAAAAAATAAGCTCTCCACTCATCTTCATGCTTTGAATGAACAGCAGAAACAACAAATACAGTTATTGGAACAAACACGCCAGGAACGTCATCGTTTATTTGGCGAACAATCCATCATTGCCGTTCGTCAGGCTTTGCAACAAAAAACCAATGAACTGGAAACGAGCCACAAACAAGCAACTTTCCATCTGCAAACACTGCAAAATAAAATGAGTCAATTAATCGGTGCTGCCAGTGAAATAGAAAAAAGCCACCTCGCCGCCGAAGCAAACTACAAACGTGCTGCCAGCCATTTCCAAACAGGCTTAGAACAGCAAGGCTTTCCTGATCAATCATCCTTTGAACGTGCTTTATTGGAACCGGAACAGCGGGAAAAATTACAACAATTACAAGAAAAACTTGAACAGCAACAATTGCAGGCCAAAACACGCCACCATGAATCAGAAGTGGCCTTACAACGACATACAAAAACACAGCCGCAATTACTTAACCAGTATGAACCTCAACAATTAGCCGCCCTATTGACCGACGTTACGGCTCAGTTGAAACACAACAACCAACAACAAGGGGAAGTCAGAACCCTATTGAGCAGTGATGCAACTCGCCGCCAACACCAACAGGAGTTACTGGCACAGATCGCACTTTTACAGCAAACATATGATGACTGGAGCTATCTCAATAATCTTATTGGCTCCGCCGATGGCGCTAAATTCCGCCGTTTTGCTCAAGGCCTGACATTGGATCATCTCGTGCATCTGGCTAATATTCGATTGGAAAAATTACATGGCCGCTACTACTTGCAACGCAAGGATGACGGTGGGCTGGAATTACAAGTCGTTGACACCTGGCAAGCGGAAGCCATGAGGGATACTAAAACGCTTTCTGGAGGTGAAAGTTTCCTTGTCAGCCTGGCTCTTGCCCTCGCCTTGTCTGATCTAGTGAGTAACAAAACACAAATAGAATCCCTGTTCCTTGATGAAGGCTTTGGCACGCTTGATCCTGAAACCCTGGATATCGCTTTGGATGCACTGGATCACCTTAATGCATCAGGAAAAACTATCGGGGTAATTAGCCATGTAGAAGCCTTAAAAGAGCGAATTCCTGTTCAGATCAAAGTGGAAAAAAAGAATGGATTGGGCTTCAGCCAATTAGCCGCAGAATTTCGGGTTTAAACATGGAAATCAAATAGTGACAACCGCCTGAGCAATGTGTTTGATGTGTATATAAAGCCTTGCAATATACCAATCCAACTTCAAGATGCGTGTTATATTTCCCCGCGAAGCGGGGAAATATAAGGCCTCGCGTCGTCTTGCGGATTGCAACTTGAAGTTTATCGCGTATAGATGATGGAGAGCCTGCTTTAGCAGGCTCTTAATTTAGTGCTTAATGACATAAAGATCTTTCGTTGATATTCTCCCCAAAAGATCGGCGTAATAGCCACCAATATAAGGCTTCACCAATATCGAAGTAACATAGTAATAAACGGGGATAACAGGAGTGTCTTTTGTCATAATATCGAGTGCCTGTTGAAAATCCTCTTGTTTATTCGTTTCTCCTGCTTGACGAATCCAATTATCGAAGTCTTTATTAGAATAAAAAGAGGTATTATTGGTTTGATTTGTTGTAAATATATTAAAAAAAGCTATCGGATTATTATAATCGCCAATCCACCCGCCTCTAACGACATCGAATTTCCCTTGATGTTCGTTCTCCAGCATAACTTTCCACTCTTCAATTTGTATATTAGCAATAACACCGAGATTCTTTTTCCACATCGAGGTTGCCGCAATAGCCACTTTTTTATGTAAATTTGATGAGTTGTAAACCAAATTAAATTTAAGAGGATGATTTTTATTAAAGCCCGCTTCATTCAATAATTGTTTAGCTTTTTCATTACGTTGAGCTTGTGTCCATGAGATATAATCAGGCTGTTTAAATTTAAAACCACCAATTCCTGGTGGCAGGATGGTATAAGCGGGTATTTGCCCTTGAGCAACAACTTTATCAGCAATAATATTTCTATCCAAAGCAAGATCTAGTGCTTGCCGGATTCTAATATCTTTAAACAGCGGTTTTTTATTGTTAAATTCATAGTAATATGTGCTAAGTATCGGTGAAATATGAACCTGTGAGTTCATGTTTTTCTTTAATGAGGCAAAAGATCCTAATGGGATCGTAAATGTAATATCTATTTCTCCGGCCAGATAACGGTTTAAATCTGAGGTATCTGATGAAAGTGGGAGATAAGTGACCTTATTAATAACGGTGTCTTTATTATCCCAATAATAAGGATTTCTTACTCCAACAATTTTTTCATTCACTTTCCACTCTGCTAACTTAAATGCGCCACTGGAAACAAAAAAATCAGGTTGAGTCCATTTGTCTCCATATTTTTCAACGGCTTTCTCGCTAATCGGAGACGCAATATTGAACGCTAGCATCTGTAAAAAGTATCCAACAGGTTTTTCTAGCCTGACCTCCAATGTCGAATCATCCAGGGCTTTGACACCAAGCTCTTCCGCTTGTTTCTTTCCGGCTAAAATCTCTTTGGCATTCACCACGGAAGCATCCGCAAAATAGCTGCCATATGGAGAAAGCGTTTTAGGATTTGTTAACCGCCGCCAGCTAAATACCACATCATGCGCAGTAATTGGCGTACCATCAGACCATTTGATTCCTTTCCTCAGATGAAAAATCCAGGTTTTATTATCCTTCGTTTCCCAGCTTGCGGCCAGTTTGGGTATGATCTGGCCCTGTTTATCCGTGCCTACTAACGTATCAAAAAAATCATTGATAATGTTTAATGCAATATTACCTTCAACTTTATCGACATCCAATGAAGCAGGCTCTGCACCATTATTGCGGACAATTTCTTGTTTTTCTGCTAATTGTGTACCTGATGGAATAACTGTGGCATAAGACAATGTTGTACTACCCAATATAATACTGATAGAAAAAACTAATGTTTTAACCGTTTTTTTGCTGATTTGATTTAACATGTCATGTCTCCCCATAGCTGTGCTGTAATTATTTATTTTTATCCTTTATTTTATTTTCAATCCATATTTCAGCATGACACGCTATTTATTACCCAATAAATTATTTAATGCAATAATAATAAATTTTTTAAATACTGTATTTATAGCTATGTATTTATAGTTATGTATTTATACACAATAGTTTTCAAATTTCAGCACAGAGGAAAAAGTTATCCTGAAAGGAAAAGCAATTCTTGCTTTTCCTTTGAACAGGTATCATGAACCACTATGGTTATCAGTGTTTAATAATATAGAGATCTTTTGTCGGGATATTTCCCATTGAGTCAACGTAAAATCCACCAACATAGGGCCTGACTAGTTTTACACGGACATAATAATAAACGGGGATGGCAGGTATTTCCTGATTGAGAATATCAATGGCTTGTTGATAATCGGCGGGTTCATTAGTTTCATCTGCTTTTAAAACCCATTGATCGAATTCCTTATTTTGATATCTCATATGGTTATTGGTATTCCCTGACGTGAAAATATCTAAAAAGCTAGTCGGGCTACTATAATCAGCATTCCATGCGTATCTTGTCAGCTCAAAATTGCCTTGCGTCATACTGTCATTTTGTGTTTTGGTTTCCTGATTTTGTAAGATAACTTCCACACCTAGATTCTTTTTCCACGCCGAGCTGGCAGCAATGGCAATTTTTTTATGACCATCAGAGGTATTATATAATAAGGTAAACTTAAGTAGGTTCTTTTCATTAAAACCAGCCTCATTCAGTAACGTTTTGGCTCTGGCGACGCGCTGTTCCTGTGTCCATGAGGCATATTCTGGCTGTTTTAAATAAATACCCCCAGCCCCCGGAGACACCACATCATAAGCGGGCTTTTGACCATTGCCTAATACCTTGTCAGTGATAATATTTCTATCCAATGCTAAAGCCAGCGCTTGTCTGACTCGAACATCATTAAATGGCGGCTTTTGCATATTAAAGAGATAATAATAAACACTCATCATGGGTTTAACATGTAATTGATCACCAAACTTCCTCTTAACGGTTGGCAAGAATTCCAGTGGCCCTCCGTTAGAGATATCAATCTCGCCTGTCATATAGCGGTTTAGATCCGCTTTATAATCCGATAATGGCAAGTAAGTGACTTTATTAATTACGGTATTTTTATTATCCCAATAATAGGGATTTCTGATACCGACAATTTTTTCATTCACTACCCATTCAGAAAGTTTAAAAGGCCCATTGCTGACAAAATGTTGGGGCAGAGTCCATTTACTGCCATATTTTTTAATAACCTGTTCACTAACAGGAGACATGGCGGGATGCGCCAGCATTTGCAGAAAACCCGCTTTTGGCCTTTCCAGTGTAATTTCTACCGTTGCATCATCCAGGGCCTTCACACCGAGTTCTTGCGGTTTTTTCTTACCAGACAGTACCTCACGGGCATTCACGACAGTCGCCTGAATCAGGTAACTCCCGTAAGGAGAAATCGTGTCAGGTGTCACCAATCGCCGTAATGAAAAAACCACATCATGGGCAGTCATCGGTGTACCGTCAGACCATTTAACCCCTTTTCTTAAATGGAAGATCCACGTTTTATTATCTTTGGTTTCCCAGCGTTCAGCCAAAGCGGGGATAATATGCTCTTCTTTATCTGTATCAACTAAGCGCTCAAAAAAATCCCTCAAAATATCAAATTCACTGCTACCCTCAGATTTATGCGGATCTAATGAACCTGGTTCGGAAAAATTGTTGCGGGTAATTTCTTGCTTATCCGCCAATTGTACATTGGGAGGAACAATCGCAGCATATGAGAAAGTGATATTTCCCAGCATCAGACTGACAGAACAGATAAATATTTTAGCTATCTTATTTTTTATTATTCTTACCCGAATTTTTTGCATATTAATGCTCTCCATACTCGATAAACTTCAAGCTTCAATCCGCAAGACGACGCGAGGCCTTATATTTCCCCGCGCGGCGGGGAAATATAACACGCATCTTGAAGTTGGATTGGTATATATTGAATAATACCTTCGCGTAATTTGACATTTATTCTCATACCAAAGTGCAACGCATAATAACTCACGTTACACTATCTTTGATCTATGGGTTTTATCTACGCTTATCTGCGTTATCTTTTATCTCTGTCACACTATCTCTTAATATTCTGACCCTAAGCAACCCATCACTGCAAAATTCTTGCTATCACACATAAATAACTTGCCTGCCCTTTAGCCAGGCAGAAGAGCAGGCATTAAGACGACCAAATTCAGTCAGTTTTATTTTTTCTCTGTTAAATCAATTTGATAGATAGAAAAACCAGTATCATCATTTTTTAAGTACTTCATCGGGTATTGGGCGTGTTCCTTAACGAATGTCGCCGCTTTTTCTGTTGGAGAAGTTTCGAAACGGATATCTAATTTTTTATCTGTTTTGATTGGCAAGAATGACCAGTTGTTTTCAGCCTGAGTTGATACAACCCCCTTCTCTTTGGTCATTCTGGCAATGTAAGAAGCCAAAATGGTGCGGTTTTCATCCGGTGAAGCAAATGCAATGTGATCTTCTCCGGTTCCGGCGAATTTGCCACCGTAACCACGGTAGTTATTGGTGGCGATCAGGAAAATGGCTGTTGGATCAATTGGCTTACCCTGATAGGTAACATCTTTGATGCGGTTCGCCCCTTTATTGATAAGCTGGCAATCAGTGTCGTATTTAGCAGGTTGAGTCAGGTCTATCTTATAGTTAACCCCTGTGATGGTATCGAAGTTATACGTGCGGAAACCCTCCCAGTTCAGCAATTCTTGTGGTTTGGTGGAGTTTGCATCAATCTGGTTAAACATGCCCGCCGCGCATTCCAGCCACTCAACCACATCCGCCCCCGTTGCTTTTACCACCACCAGTGTATTTGGGTAGAGATATAAATCTGCGGCGTTACGGAAAGTCAGATCACCTTTTTCCACTTCCACAAAGTCAGCCGGTGAATTTTTACGCCCGCCAGCTTTGAAAGGGGCCGCCGCCGCTAAAACAGGAAGGCCATCCAGATTAGGATCACCCTGAATAAAGCGTTTGGTGTAATCTACCTGCGCATCATTGACGATCTGCACAGTGGGATCACTCTGGATCAGCGCCAGATAGCTGTACATGTTGTCAGAGGCTTTACCGATAAATTTACCGACGAATTCACGGGTTCCCTTGTGATCTTTTTCGATGATGGCAGCCAGTTGATTATCGCGTTCAACCAGGGCTTTTTTATGGGCTTTATCATAGATAGGACGGGCTTGTGCTTTGGCAGATTCAACTTTCCACTCACCACTGTTGTTATTGATCACCATATCAACAACCCCCAGATGATCCCCCCACTGCCCCGGCATAACGGCAGGAATGCCATTAATCGTGCCATCAGCGACATTAACACCTTTGATACCCGCATATTCTTTGCTCGGGAATACACCGTGAGCATGACCAAACATAATGGCATTAATGCCGGGGACGTCACTCAGATAGTAAACCGAGTTTTCTGCCATCGCTTTATAAGGATCTTGAGAAAAACCGGAATGAGGAATGGCGATAACCAGCTCTGCACCCTCTTTCTTCATCTGAGGGACGAATTTTTTTGCGGTCGCAGTGATGTCATTAACAACCACTTTGCCATTGAGATTGGCTTTATCCCAAATGGTGATTTGAGGTGGCACAAAACCGATATAACCGATCTTAATCGAATGCGCTTTGCCTTCGCGATCTTTCACTGGAGTCTCAACGATAATATAAGGCGTAAAGTAGTTTTTACCGGTTTTGGCATCGATGATATTCGCATTGATATAAGGAAATTTGGCACCGGCAATAGCCTGTTTCAGATAATCCAAGCCAAAGTTGAATTCATGGTTACCAAAGTTACCGACGGTATAATCCAGCGTATTCATCAACTTGTAGGCTGGATGAACCTCCCCTTGTTTCAATCCTTTTGCCACCACATAATCCGCAAGCGGGCTGCCTTGAATCAAGTCACCGTTATCGACCAAGATCGCATTGGTTGCTTCCGCTTTGGCCGCCTTAATTAAGTTCACAGTACGAACCAGACCAAATTGCTCCGTGGATTTATCTTTAAAGTAATCGAAATCCATCAGATTGCCGTGAATATCCGAGGTTTCCATCACCCGTAAATCAACGGTTGCTGCGTTCACATTGAATGCCACCAACATTGCCAGAGTGGATATTTTCACCATGTTCTTCATCATGCTATTCCCCTTTATAGAATAATACGGGAGAACTCAAACCCGCTTCTCCCTATGAAATTTTACTTAAAAAGACAAACGTGCGCAGGTTAGGGTGGTGAGTAGCCACCTGGCTGCACTTTTAACATTGCCTGCTCTCGTTGGCGATGCACATAGCCCACTTTTCCTATTGAGCAGGGCGACGCTGTTTATTATATGAAAATGAGGAAGTGATTATAGGAAACTCTAGAAGTTCTAGGGCTTCGTCACATGATTCGTTATCATGCCCCCTTATATTTTAAGATGACCTTTGTCACGACGCGCAACAATATGGGGTAACTATATGTTATGGTTCAAAAATTTAATGATTTACCGTTTAAACCGAGAGATTTCCCTTTCGGCGGATGAACTGGAAAAACAATTAAGCCCATTGGCATTCACCCCATGCGGCAGCCAGGATATGATGAAAACTGGCTGGATTTCGCCAATGGGTTCCCACGGTGAAGCATTAACCCATGCTTCCGGCAATCAAATTCTGATCTGCGCGCGCAAAGAAGAAAAAATACTGCCTTCTCCGGTGATTAAGCAGGAATTACAGGACAAAATAGCCCGTCTGGAAGGTGAACAACACCGCAAGCTGAAAAAGACGGAGAAAGATTCACTGAAAGATGAAGTCATTCATACGCTACTGCCAAGAGCATTCAGCCGTTTCAGCCAAACCTATATTTGGATCGATACCGTCAATCATGTGATCATCGTTGATGCCGCCAGCGCAAAACGGGCTGAAGATAATCTGGCACTGTTGAGAAAGACATTGGGATCACTGCCCGTTGTGCCTCTTACTTTCACCAATCCCATTGAATTGACGCTAACCGAGTGGGTACGTTCAGGTGATCTTCCTGCCGGTTATGCCCTGATGGATGAAGCCGAGCTAAAAGCCATTCTGGAAGAAGGCGGGGTGATCCGCTGTAAGAAACAGGATTTGGTCTCAGACGAAATTGCGGCGCATATTGAATCCGGCAAATATGTCACTAAGTTGGCCCTGGATTGGGAAGAGCGTATTCAGTTTATGCTGTCAGACGATGGCGCTTTCAAGCGCATTAAATTCAGCGAAACTTTACGTGATCAAAATGATGATATCGATCGTGAAGATGTGGCCCAACGATTCGATGCTGATTTTACCTTAATGACAGGGGAACTTGGTGCACTAATCAAAAATACGATTGATGCGCTGGGTGGCGAAGCCGAAAGGTAATCACAAAAGAACTGCCTCAATGGGTTTGAGGCAGTTCGATAACCATTAAAAGCGATAAACCAAACCAACACCAAAGACATCGTCAGTACTGATCTTCGCTTTCTTGGTAAAATCATTGTCTTTCAATAAGTTGAATTGATATTCAGCATACGTGCCCATGTTTTTGTTGAAATTATAGAAGGCACCGACTGAAACATATTTCACCAAATCTTCAGATCCCTCGTTTGTCAATATGCCCCTGTCAGCTAGGTCATTACCCAGATCTTTACCTTTGGAATAAACAAAAGCGACAGAGGGGCGCAAACCAGAATCAAACTGATACTGAGCCGTCAACTCAATATTTTGGGTTTTATTGGCAAACATCGTGTAGTTATTCACAGAGCTGCCAAACCGGGTCATATTACGGGTTTCACCATACATGGCGGCCAGATAGACGTTATCTTTGTCATACTTGGCAGAAACGATCCACGCTTCGGCTTTATTGCCTTTTGCCAGAACGTTAGCGGCATCAGCCCCCCGTTTCTGTACCGAAGTACGGTCAGAGTTGCCGTATGACGCCCCAATATTGAAACCATTACCAAAGTCATAGGTGCTGGAAAGGCCAAAACCATCGCCATTTTGCCTTGCAACATCGCTACGGCTATTTTTAGTACCCTCATCATTTTTAGCCTGATACTGCAAGGCAAAATTCAGGCCATTGACCAAACCAAAAAAGTCAGTGTTACGATAAGTTAATAACCCTGTTGAACGCCCCATCAGGAAGTTATCGGTTGCGGCCATGGAATCACCACCAAATACCGGCAATACATCTGTCCATGCGTTGGCATCATAAACCACACCATAATTACGCCCATAATCCAGCGACCCGTATTCACCAAATTTCAACCCAGCGAAAGCTAAACGTGTTCTGGTATTTGCCCCACTTTCGACTTCTGTACCATTGGCACCCATATTGAATTCCCAGCGCCCGAAACCAGTGAGTGTCTCCGTAATTTGGGTTGAGCCTTTAATACCGATACGACCGACAGAACCATCACCCGACTGGCTATCTGATTTGGAGAAAGTTCTTTGCACATCGGCTTTTCCATATAAATCTATTTTATTGCCATCTTTATTATAAATTTCAGCCGCATTTGCGCCCCCCGTAATGAGAAGTACCGGAATTGCCATTGCTAGTGCGTTGCGTTTTATCATTGTCATCATCCTCATTCGTCTTGTTATTATTTAGCCACCGCCAAAAGATCGCTATCCCAAGAACACGTTGCTCTGGAATAGTCAATAATCAGATGGGCGGAGTATTTCACCTGCTTTGGTTAATTTAATGTTAAATTTGTAACAAGTAATGACGATACTAAGATCTAAACAACCTTTTTGCTAACAAAAATTAGCAAAAAGTGCCATCTTGTGAAGAATGTCACATTGTAGGGATATTTTCTATAATTCAACCCGATCAATTATGATAATAGTTTATTAAAAACAGTAAGTTATAAATAATAACCGGGTAATAAAAAATGCCAGAAGAGCAGCCCAAACGCAAATTAGGCTTCCTTAAAAGCAAGGGTAGCATTCCCGCCAATTTTGACGATATGAACAGCGCCGAAATTATTGATATGTTCGAAGGGAAATATTCATAGTGAAATTCCTGTCAGATACCAACATATTACTGTTTTTCATGAATGGGTAATCACGTTTTGATAGGGTTGACAAGCCTCTGCGAATTCTGTAATTGATGAAATGTAATTTAATTCTTCCATTTAAACTTAAATCAAGCGGTTCTGTTTATTAATGGGATCACGCCAGCGCGATACAAATATTAATAACTTATTAAGGTGCTAAAATGGCAGAAAATCATCCGCGTCCACGAGGCCGCCCCACCATTCCAGAGCAAGTCATACGCCAAAAAATTCACGACGTCACTTTTCTACTTCTGATTAATCAAGGTTATAACAAAACAACCTTGGATGAGGTTGCCAAAAAAGCCGGCATTGCTAAGAAAACGCTCTACCGTTTTGTCAAAAACCGAGAAGATCTGCTTGAACAGGTAGTGATGAGTTGGGAAGATAATTTTATTCCCGATTTTAAGAAGGAAGCCAATAATTTTCAGCAATTGATGAAGTCATTGAAAATATTTCTAACTGAAATAGCGGAGAAATATTTATCTATGGAAGCGGTAGGATTATTTAAATTATTACAATCTGATTTTCCTTATCGTGAAATATTATTGAGTAAATATCAACAAAGTGAAATTGAAAAAAGCAGAAATATATTGACTAACTGGCTTGAAAGCCAGTATCAAAAAGGATTACTGAAAAAAATGGATTTTCATATTATCAGTGAACTTGTCATCTCGATGGTAATTGCAGAACCACTCAGACAAATGGCGCTGGGCATTCTTCCATCTTTGCCAGAAACAGATATTACACCTCGTATTAGTGCAGCGGTTAGTTTGCTTGAGCGTGAGTAATGTTTATTATTAAGGCTGAGAAATAAATTTCCAGCCTTTTATTTATTAGAATATCCATTTTAATATATTACACAACCTTATTATCATTCTATATGTTACTAACACCATAAGGTTGAAATAAATAGATAAAATATGATGATGCCATATTTCACAGCATAATTGTTGGGTACTCTACTCCACATACTCTGGTATAACGTGCCAACGTATTTATCGTTTGATTCCATTACGCTTACTGTAGAAGGGTTAACTCCCATAATTTTGGCGATCTCTTGATGTGTTAAGCCAGCATATTCCTGCCATTTTTGCAAAGTTTCTTGCAAACGTTCTTTTCTTGTTTCTTCTTTGTAATCCACTCTATATTCTGGATCTTTCATCCATTTTTCGTGCAGTTCTTTATGAGTTGTTAATTTCATTAAGCACCTCTTGTAACAACTGGATACACAGTACCCCATCATGCTTGTATGGATAACAATCAGAGGTTCAGATGAATTATTTGGAGTTTATCGAAACCACTGCATTCAGTAAGAGGCGAGCCAAATTCATGGAAGATGATGAGTTTCAGGAACTCCAGAGCTATTTACTGAAACACCATGATAGTGGCGATACGATTAGTCAAACTGGTGGATGTAAAAAAATTCGCTGGAGTCGCAAGGGAATGGGAAAACATGGTGGGGTACGGTTATCTATAGCAAAATCATACTA